>CAKVJS010000020.1 GCA_934754755.1 uncultured Erysipelotrichales bacterium | reverse complement strand
GTAATAAAACATATAGGAAGTAGATTTCTCAACATATAATAAAACGTATTGCTAATACTGTTTTAGTTGCAATGCTAATTTATAAATTGGAAAGGGGGGATATGATGATATTTCATGGTAATTACAATAAGGAACATGATTCTTGGACTTTTGAGCTAGCACCATCATATTTACGTTTTTATTTACTGGTAGATAATCATAATCAGGAACAAGAAACAAGAGTATATTTAGATGATGAACATGTATTAACTGTACCAAAATCCACAAGCGGGGTTGAATTTCGTCGTTTGTTAGAGTCAGGAGAACATACCGTTCGATTTGAGGGTGGTAATGGATATGTACTAGGTAAATCAGAAATTACTTAGTAACTATTTTAATGGTACGCCACGTAAATGTGGCGTACCAAGATAGAAAACAAAAAAAGTATACATAATTCAATTTCATAGAAAGACTACTGCCTCATATTAGAACTTGTAGAAATAGGATCCAAAATAGTTGCTTTTTTTGATGCATAAAAGTGGATAAAAAGCGGAAAATATAAAATTGCAATAAAAAAAACGTTGTCATATCAACGTTTACATTATAATGGTACGGATAGTGGGACTTGAACCCACAAGGTTTCCCATAAGCCCCTCAAGCCTACGTGTTTACCAATTTCACCATATCCGCATTACATAGTTAGTATAGCATTATTTATCAAGACTTAGCAACCAGAAAATAAAGAACTATGTAATTAGGTACAATAGGTTGTTCTAGTCTGTAACAAGAACAACAAATTATTTTGATGATGGCTTGGCATGAGAAACTTGATACAAATAGTTATAGTGTCTGTAGAGCTAATAATTAGGAATTTAATAATACATATGAAGAATGATCCAATTAAACAAACCAAAGCAACCGTATAGTACCTATGTACTAATATTATACAAATGTGGATATTTTATTACTTATTTTCTCTATTTTTATTTAAAAGATACTGTTAAGTATAAATACTTGACAGTATATATGTACTATGTTATTGTATATGCATAGCACAGGAGGAAAAGTAAATGGCAGTTAAATTAAGATTAGTACGTATGGGTGCAAAGAAAGCCCCTTTTTACCGAATTATTGCAGCGGATGCAAGAGCACCAAGAGATGGAAAATTCATTGAATTATTAGGAACTTATAATCCAAGAGTGAATCCAGCACAAGTTACAATTAAAGAAGAAGAAGTATTGAAATGGTTACATAATGGAGCACAACCATCGAATACGGTAAGAAATATATTGTCGAATGAAGGAATTATGAAAAAATTCGCCGATAGTAAACTTAAAAAATAATAATGAACTATGCAACCATTCTAAAAACCATAACGAAAGAACTTGTGGAGGATAAAAAAAACCTTGAGGTACGTCAAATGCCTTCTTTGGATGATAATACAATTGTATTATATATATATGCCACAAAAAAGGATATCGCAAAGTTGATAGGTAGACGAGGTGTTATGGCTAACTCTATTCGACAAGTTATGTCTGTAACAGGACGATTAACTAAAAAGCGATTCGATATTAAATTTGAAGTTTTTGAAGCGTAGATGTGATTTCACATCTGCTTTTTTTGGAGGGTTAAAATGCAAAGAGTTAAGGTAGGTAAGATTGTAGGAACTCACGCCCTAAAGGGAGAATTAAAAATCCAATCACATAGCGATTTTTCCCAGCAACGTTTTATGGTTGGCAATTGTTTAGAAATAGCTATAGACGATACTTATGTAGAAGTAGAAATTACAACCTTGCGCTTACATAAGGGGAATTATTTGGTTACTTTTAATGATTATAAAGATATAAATGTAGTGGAAAAATATGTTGGATGTGATGTCTATGGTCCATTAGATCGAGAGCTACTCGAACAAGATGAATACTTTTATCATGATATCTATGCTTGTCATGTCTACACCGAAACCCAAGAATATCTAGGTAAAGTCATTGATATTTTATCGAATGGTAGACATGATATTATTAAGGTGGAAGGCGATCAAGGAGTGATTTCTATTCCCTATGTAGATGCTTTTATTCAACAAGAAGATATTGAAAATAAAAAAATTATTGTTCGATTAATTGCCGGTATGATCCCGTGAAAATAGATATACTTACGTTGTTTCCTGAAATCTTTCAAGGGTTTCTAACAACATCTATTATTAAAAGAGCGATCGAGCGAAGTGTAGTGTCTATTGACATTCATGATTTTCGAGAGTTTTCCAAAGATAAACACCATCATGTTGATGATTATCCCTATGGCGGTGGACAAGGAATGATATTAATGTGCCAACCGATTATTGATTGTTTACAAACGATAAAGACAGAGGAGAGTCTAGTTATTCTTATGTCTCCCCAAGGAAGTGTATTTAATCACCCCATGGCGACTACCTTATCAAAGAAAAAGCATCTGATTATCATATGCGGACATTATGAGGGATTCGATGAACGTATTCGTGATTATGTAGATTTAGAAATATCTATCGGGGATTATGTTCTAACAGGTGGAGAATTAGGTGCCATGGTTATTAGTGATGCTACCATACGGTTATTAGATGGAGCAATCAAAGAAGCAAGCCATCAAGATGATTCTTTTAGTCAGGGTCTGTTGGAATATCCACAATACACAAGACCGGAGGTCTATAACGGGTGCGCAGTGCCAGAAGTATTACTTAGTGGTCATCATGAGAATATTCGACGCTGGCGTAAATATCAATCAATTAAAAAAACAAGTGTAAAAAGGCCTGATTTATTAGAGAAATATACCTTTGATCAGGAAGGTGAAAAAATATGGGAAGATATAAAAAAGGAAGGGTAGTTTTATAAAATACTTTTATTTTATGACCATATATGCTAGTATTATATAGTCTTTGACTGCATGAGTTCCGCTCATATATGAATGAACTCAGAAGAGATACATGAATAAGGAGAATAAGTTATGAATATGCAAGTTATTGATCAAATCACAAAGAAACAATTGCGTGATGATCTTCCGGTATTTAAAGCAGGGGATACGCTAAAAGTATTTGTAAAGATTAAAGAAGGCGACAAACACCGTATTCAGTTATTTGAAGGTGTATGTATAGCGAAAAAGGGAAGTGGTGTTTCCGAAACTTTCACGGTTCGAAAAATATCATACCAAGTGGGTGTGGAAAGAACTTTCCCATTACACTCACCAATTATTGACCATATTGAAGTGACTAAAATTGGTAAAGTACGTCGTGCTAAGTTACATTATCTTCGTGGTTTATCAGGTAAAGCTGCAAGAATTAAAGAAATTAGAAAATAAAAGAATACATAAATTGGGTGTACTTTGGTATCCCCTTTTTTTTTTTGACAATATGATGTATAATTTAAAAAATGGGGTGACGTAGTGAAAAAGAAGGAACTCATACAAATCTTACTATTATCAGGGATATTTTTTTATGTATTTCATAGTTTAGCATTAGTTGTATGGATCGATGGCAATTCGATGTATCCAACGTTGCATGATCATGATGCAGGCGTTGTTAGTGCGATCAATATAAATAAGGAACATATAAAAAGATTTGATATTCTAGTATTGTATGATAAAAAGCTGGATAAAAATATAGTTAAGCGGGTTATTGGTTTACCGGGGGAAATAGTTACCTATAAAAAGGATAAACTTTATATAGATGGAAAGTATTATCCGGAACCATATTTAAATACACAATATATAAAAGAAGCTAAAAAAAAGTATAACAGTAATCTATTTACCCAAGACTTTCGGGCAACCGTAGATAAGGATCAGCTTTTTGTAATGGGCGATAACCGATTGTTCTCCATGGATTCTAGATTGCTAGGAACCTTTTCTTATAAGGATGTTATTGGAAAACGAGGGATAATCTTATACCCCTTAAAAAATATGCAATGGTTGGATTAGAATAGGAGTACATATGCAACAAATACAGTGGTTTCCCGGTCATATGGCCAAAGCGAAACGAGAAATTCAAGAACGAATTAAAATGGTTGATATTAGTATCCAAATTGTGGATGCTAGGGCGCCCTACACATCTAAGAATCCTATGTTTGATGAAGTTATCGGTAATACGCCACAACTGATTGTATTAGCGAAAAAAGACTTAGCGGATGATGCGATTACAAAACAGTGGCTTCATTATTATCAGGATCAAGGATATCCGGCACTTTGTGTTAATCTTAAAAATTTTAGTGAATACAATCAAATATTTCAAACCTGTCGTAACATCCTACAGGATAAGATCAATCGTGAACGCCAACGAGGGCTCAAATCAAGGGCAGTTCGGGCAATGATTCTAGGTATACCTAATGTTGGTAAGTCAACCTTTATTAACCGACTGGCGAAGCGTAAAGCAACAACAACGGGAAATCGCCCGGGAGTAACTAAAGCACAACAAATTATACGAGTCGCAAATGATTTTGAATTATTTGATACACCGGGTGTTCTATGGCCAAAATTCAAAACGAAAACAGAGGCGACAAATATTGCTTTACTTGGATCTATTAAGCAACAGATTTTACCATTGGATGAAATTTTTGTATATGCTTTGACGTATTTACAAACGGAATATCCTAATCGATTAGAAAATCGATATGGAATCCATCTAGACCTAGAACAGGAAGATTGGATAACCGCCTTCTGCCAACAATTCGCTACCAAACGCAATATTAAACTAATACGTGGTGAATTGGATTATGATCGAATTATAATGGTTGTATTGCAGGATATATGGGATGGAAAATTGGGAGAAATATCATGGGAAAAACCCGCATAGAATACGAAGTCATGTATTATGATCAGGGGTATACGCATATTATTGGACTGGATGAAGCAGGGCGAGGTCCGATGGCTGGTGAATTAGTAGCTGCTGGCGTGGTCTTCAAAAAAGGATATTATAATAAAGATATTTATGATTCAAAACAACTTAGTCAAAAAAGAAGAGAACAATTGTTCTCTATCATTTTGGATGAAGCCTTATATTATCATATTGAAATTGTTGATGTCAAAACGGTAGATCGGTTAAATGTGTATCAAGCAAGTAAGCTAGCGATGGAAAAATGTTGTCAAGGAATATTGCATGAATCTATGTTTGCCCTGACCGATGCTATGCCTTTAACTAATATCAATCATAAAGCGATTATTAAAGGGGATGATGCCTCGATGAGCATTGGTGCTGCAAGTATCCTCGCTAAAGTGACAAGAGATCGGTTAATGGAATCACATGGTAAGCAATACCCGCAATATGGTTTTGAAAAGCATAAAGGATATGTAACAAAACAACATAAGGAAATGTTACAAAAATATGGGATCTGTCCCCTTCATCGAGTATCTTTTAAACCGGTACAAGAAGTATGCACTAAGGATGTATTAGTAAAATAAGGTATATTTTTGGTAGTAATCATCGATAACATACAGTATATCGTATTGAGGTGATACTTATCGTTGAAGAGATATTATTATATTTTTCCTTAAAATACGAAGGTGATTATGAGAAAATATATCGAGCATTGAAACGTAAAGAAAATATAGATAAACAAGAAAAGGATCGACTACTAGCTACGTTACATTCAAAATATACAACAATCGTATCGGCTGATTATCCGGAACGATTAAAATATATTGATTGTCCGCCCTTTGTACTTTATTATTATGGGGATATTACCTATGTTACTAGTAAAACGATAGGTGTTATAGGCATGCGAATTCCTAGCCTGTATGGGACTACGATTACAAAAAAAATCGTATCGCAGCTAGTTGATCACCAATATACTATAGTGAGTGGCATGGCTAGGGGCATTGATACGATAGCACACGTACAAGCCATCGAAAAACAAGGTAAAACAATTGCTGTATTAGGTAGTGGTATTGATTATTGTTATCCTCGCAAAAATGAAAAAATATATCATATTCTTAAGACAGAACAATTTATATGTAGTGAATATCCGGAGTATACAAAACCAACACCCACTAGCTTTCCGAAACGAAATCGTATTATCGCAGGTCTAAGTCAAGCCCTTCTGGTAACCGAAGCGATGTTAAAAAGTGGTACTATGATTACCGTTGGCTATGCTTTAGAACAGGGTAAGGATATATTTTGTATGCCTGGACGTATCACGGATTATCAGGGTTGTAATTATTTAATTCAACAAGGCGCAAAGTTAGTTAGTACCATCGATGACATTCTAGAGGGATAACATTATGGTTGACAATTGATAAAAAAATGATAATAATAGATGTACTTAATAGGAGGTACCTAGATGAATAAAAAGGTGGTAATTGTGGAATCCCCTTCCAAATCAAAGACAATCGAGAACTACTTAGGTAAGGAATATACAGTCACGTCTTCCAAAGGGCATATTCGTGATTTATCGACTTCCGGAAAAGAAGGATTAGGCATTGATATAGAAAATCAGTTTACGCCTAAATACGTTATTTCCAAAGAAAAAAAGGAAGTTGTTAAGGAACTAAAAAAGGTTGTAAAAGATGCGGATGAAGTGTATTTAGCGACTGACCCGGATCGTGAAGGGGAAGCAATTTCTTGGCATTTAGCGCAGGTGCTTGATGTAGATATGGATAAACAAAATCGGGTTGTTTTTAATGAGGTCACTAAAAAAGCAGTTATCAATGCTTTGGAAAATCCTCGTAAAATTGATCAAAATCTGGTTAAATCACAAGAGACAAGAAGGGTTTTAGACCGGATTATTGGATTTAAATTATCGAAATTATTACAAAAGAAAATTAAATCGAAGTCAGCTGGTCGAGTACAATCGGTAGCTTTACGCTTGATCGTGGAACGAGAACGAGAAATTAGCGCCTTTGTACCAGAAGAGTATTGGAAAATAATCGCCACTTTTGAAAAAGAAGATATTACCTTTACAGCTGAACTTGCGAAGTATAAAAATAAAAAAATAGAAGTGACTAATGAAGAACAGGCGTCTACTATTTGTGCAGCCTTACTACCTACCTTCGCAGTTAAAGAGGTCAAGGAAAGTATTAAGAAAAGGCAATCGAAACCGCCTTTTATTACCTCTACATTACAACAAGAGGCATCCGCTAAATTAGGCTTTAAAGCACGTAGAACGATGTCTGTTGCACAGCGGTTATATGAAGGGATCCAGTTGGAAAATGAAACGGTAGGTTTAATTACCTATATGCGTACCGACTCGATCCGCTTATCAGATGATTTTGTGAGTGAAACAAAAACATATATTAAAGATAAATACGGTAAAGAATATTTGGGAAGCCGTAAGGTAGGAAAAAAGACAGAAAATGTACAGGATGCCCACGAAGGAATCCGCCCAACAAGTATATTACGGACACCCGAAAGTGTAAAATCATATCTTAAACCAGAAGAATATAAATTATATGCGATGATATATGCGAGGGCACTTGCGTCATTAATGGCACCGGTACAATTACAATCAAAGGCAATTACCTTTGGTAATGGCGATTATGACTTTAAAACAACCGGTTCAATCGTTGTTTTTGATGGGTATTTACGAGTCTATAGTGCGTATGAAAAACAGGTAGATGCTCTGCTTCCGATGATTCATAAAGAGGAACAGATTGCGAGTGAATCGGTTACTAAAACACAACATTTCACGAAACCACCAGCGCGTTTTTCCGAAGCTAAACTAATTAAAACCATGGAAGAGATGGGTATTGGAAGACCTAGTACCTATGCCAGCATTATTGATACATTACAAACTCGTCGTTATGTAGTATTGGAAGAAAAGGCTTTTAAGCCAACCGATGATGGGATCTTAACAAGTGATCGATTAACCGAATTTTTTAATGATATTATCAATGTTGAATATACCGCTAATATGGAGCGTGAATTAGATGAAGTAGCCGAGGGGGAGGATGATTATGTCCATGCCTTGCAACAATTTATCGATACCTTCCAACCATTATTGGATAATGCCTATGAACAAATGGAAGTTATTGAGCCAAAGAAAACCGGGGAAAAGTGTCCAGAATGCGATCATGATCTAGTGGAACGAAAAGGTCGCTATGGTACTTTTGTAGCCTGCAGTAATTATCCAGATTGTAAATATATTAAAAAGGATCCAGCATCTGTGGAGTATACAGGCGAGGAATGTCCTAAATGTAAAAGCAAGATGATTTATAAAATGGGTCGATACGGCCGTTTTGAGGCTTGTAGTAACTATCCGGATTGTAAGTATATTAAGGGAAGTAAAAAGGTAGAACCTGTTATAACCGATGAAATATGCCCTAAATGTAAAGCACCTATTGTCATTAAAAAAGGTCGTTGGGGAGACTTCAAAGCTTGTAGTAACTATCCTACCTGTAAAACCATTATTAAAGAAAAAAAATCGAAATAAAACTAGCGTATGCCTAGTTTTATTTTTCTAAGGAGAAAAATGATGAAGAAAACAGTAAATGTGGTCGGTGCAGGACTCGCTGGCGTAGAGGCAGTTTATCAATTAATTAAAGCTAATTATCCAGTGCGCCTGTATGAAATGCGTCCTAAAAAAATGACACCCGCACATCATAGTGGTAATTTCGCTGAACTCGTCTGTTCGAATTCCTTGCGTGCTGATGGCTTGCAAAATGCGGTAGGTGTTTTAAAACAAGAAATGACATTATTTGATAGTTATATTATCCAACAGGCACGAAAATATCAAGTTCCTGCGGGGGGAGCCCTAGCGGTAGATCGTGACTTGTTTAGTCAAGCTATTACAAAGGAAATTAAGAATCATCCTTTGGTTACGGTAATTGAAGAAGAAGTCGTTACGGTGCCTGAAGGTCCAACCATTATTGCCTCAGGGCCGCTTACTAGTGATGCCTTGTCTGCTCATATCATGGAATTACTGGGGGAAAGTCATTTTTATTTTTATGATGCTGCTGCGCCGATAATTACCAAAGATAGTATTGACTTTACGGTTGCCTATTATAAATCTCGATATGATAAAGGAGAAAATGAATATATTAATTGTCCGATGACAGAAGCACAATTTAATGAATTTTATAGTGCCCTTATGCAAGCAAAAGTGGTGAAGCCAAAAGACTTTGAGGAGGTATTCTTTGAAGGCTGTATGCCTTTTGAGGAGATGGCTAGACGAGGGAAACAAACATTATTATTTGGGCCTATGAAACCAGTTGGGCTAACGACTCCACAGGGAGAGCGGCCGTATGCTGTTGTGCAACTACGACAAGATAATGTGCAGGCGAGTTTATATAATATCGTAGGATTTCAAACGCACTTAACGTGGCCAGAACAAAAAAGAATCATTCAAATGATTCCTGGCTTACAAAATGCTTCCTTTGTTCGCTATGGAGTGATGCACCGTAATAGTTATCTATGTTCACCTAAATGCCTACTTCCTACATACCAAAGTAGATTACGTAAAGATTTATTTTTTGCGGGACAAATTACCGGTGTAGAAGGATACGTTGAGTCTGCGCAAAGTGGTATTGTAGCAGGCCAAAATATGGCTCGGTTGTTGGACGGAAAAGAGGTATTGTCGTTGCCACTAGAAACCGTTATGGGATCACTTAGCAACTATATTGTACATGCGGATAGTGAAAATTTTCAGCCGATGAAAGCAAACTTTGGTATTCTACCCGATTTATCATCTCCGGTAAAGAAGAAGGAGAGAAAAGGTGCTTATGCCTCGCGGGCAATAGATGCTATGGAGCAATATATTAAAGATGAATGTGCAGGAAGCTAAAAAGAAATTTCTTGCTTACTTACAATGGCAACGACAGTATTCAAATCTTACCATAACGTCTTATGAATATGAAATAGCCCATTATATTGACTTTATACGGAAAATAAATAAAACCTATCAAGAAATAACGTATCGTGACTTGCGCCAGTATATGACGCATCTGTATGAGTCACAACTATCCAAGCGAAGTATTAATCATAAGATTAGTGTATTACGGTCTTTTTATACCTATTTAGTAGGACAAGAGATAGTCAAAGATAATCCCTTTCTATTAATTGACTCCTTAAAGGTAGAAAAGCGAAACCCAGACTTCCTATTTGTTGATGAAATGGCAGCTCTGTTAGATAGCATCGCAATGGACACTGACTTGGGTATGCGTAATAAAGCTATGTTAGAACTTATGTATGCCTCTGGCCTTCGGTGCGGGGAGACCGTACAGTTACAAATAGAAGATCTTGATTTTTTTAAACAAATGATTCTAGTTCACGGAAAAGGTAACAAAGATAGATGGGTTCCTTTTCATGATTATGCTAAAGAACTGTTGGAACAATATATCTCCATTTCCCGACCTGCTTTAATGCAGCGAGTAGTAGACAGTCATACTTATGTTTTTGTCAATCAAAGAGGCAATCCTCTAACGAATCGGGGCATAGAAAATATAGTGGATCGGGTTATGCGCGCCTATGATCCTACTAGGAATATTCATCCCCATACCTTTCGTCATTCTTTTGCGACTCATTTACTACAGGCAGGTGCGGATTTACGATCGGTGCAAGAATTACTAGGTCATGCTTCCTTGTCTACCACGCAAATATATACCCATATTACAAATCACCACTTACAAGAAATATATAAACAGGTACATCCACGCAATGAAAAATAGCGTGAATTTTATTGTATTATCCTAAAGATATATTTATATATGTTCGTTATAAAAGTTATACGAATGTTTGTTTCTACTAGATGTTGTTACAATAGAAATATATTGTCAATAAATAGTGATATATGCTAAAACAAGGTATAAAACAAAAATGATAACGTTTTCTATATTGTTCTTTTTTTATATTTATCCTAAATAGATCACATATACGATTCTTTTTATCTGTATATGATTAATTATAGTAATAATATTGATTAATACTTTAAACAATAATATTCTGAATTAGTGCAATGTGATAGAGTACATGTATCGACGTTTATGATAAGTAAACATTTTGACTATCCAAGACATATTCTATATACAGGAGGGGAAATATGAATCGATTAAAAGTTATAATATGCATACTTCTAATGAGTGCTGGGTTAGTTGGCTGCAATTCTAGTAAGGAAAAAGAAAAACCAACTACTACTAGCAATAATAAAGTGGAAGTAGAAACCAATCCAGCAAGTATTCATGTAGATGCAAAGTAGTCACTTAGAGGGAATTATATTGTTTTAATTATAACTATGGTACTAGTATAGGGAATCGGTGCCATAGTTATTTATACAAAGTTATACAGATTTCGGGAGCAAATCATTATATCTCCGAATATGATAGGTAGGGAAATAGTATTAATGATAGGGAAAATTAATTTTGAATTAATACGCATCTTGTTTACTATTCATTTTGTAACAGATGTAAATAGAGGATATAGAATACAACAGATATTTATAGAAAATTATGTAAGGGGATTCTATAAAAAGAAAAAATACAAATCATCTATGAATTATAATCTCAAAGTATGTTCATAAGTCTGTTTGAGTTACTATGCAACTAACAAAGTCAAAGTTTTGTTTTATTTTTTTATTAGAACCAAAATTATATCCTCTTGTGATAGTCATAATTAGTAATACAACTATAAAAAGACATACATGATATTTATTTTTTTGCACTGTTATTAAATAAGGAGGTCAAAGTATAGAAATCATTATATTTTAACGTTTTATATATTATTACGAGAGGGGATAAAATGAAAAAAGTTATTAAATACTGGGGAATATTTTTCATTACACTGGCATTGACTATGTCAAATGTGAATTATCGGGCTTACGCTATAACTGGTAAGGTAAGTGATCAAGGGCAAAAGGAATCTAAATATCCGGATATACCTGAAGTTCCAATTACCA
>CAKVJS010000019.1 GCA_934754755.1 uncultured Erysipelotrichales bacterium | reverse complement strand
GATCAGCACTTCTACTATACGATCTAGTTTAAAAGGATATTCTCGATAATTTTATCAACTTGTAATAGTGGCGAAACAGATAGGAGAATAAGTGGCTGAAATAATTGACTTTAATGTGTGCATTCTGTATTATAAAATAAATATAAAGGAGTGTAATAATGAAAAGGGGCAAACTTATTATTTTAAGTGGGCCTAGTGGTGTGGGAAAAGGTACGGTTCGAGAAGAATTATTCAAGGATGACTCTTTACATTTAGCGTATTCTATTTCTATGACAACTAGGAAACCAAGACCAGTTGAAAGAGAAGGCATTGATTATTTTTTTGTGGATGAAGAAACATTTAAAAAGAAAATAGAACAGGATGAATTATTAGAGTGGGCACAATTTGTGGGGAATTACTATGGAACACCGAAAGATAATGTAGACCGATTATTAACCGAAGGTAAAAATGTAGTATTGGAGATTGAAGTGCAAGGGGCTCTGCAAGTTATGCAAGCTTGCCCAGAGGCGATCACCATATTTTTAGTACCACCTTCTATGGAAGAATTAGAATGACGGATTCGCGGGCGTAGAACGGAAAAGGAAGAGGTAGTGGAACAGCGTTTGGCCAAGGCAAAAAAAGAGATTGCGACAAAGGATGAATATAAACATGTTGTTGAAAACGACGATGTGATTCAAGCCAAGGAAGTAATTGCGAAAATAATTTTAGATAATTTATAAGTATTTGGTTATACTTTTTATAAGAATGTAGAAAATAATATTATGATGATATTATTTTTTCGTTTAATTAAGAGGAAAGGGAAAATTATGGAAAGAGAAATTTATTTAGCAGGTGGTTGTTTTTGGGGCACAGAAAAATACTTTGCGAGTATTCCAGGTGTACTAAAAACCGAAGTAGGATATGCGAATGGAAATAAAGACAATCCTACCTATGAAGAAGTATGTTATAAGAATACTAATTTTGCGGAAGCGGTAAAAGTTACATATGATGATCAAAAAGTAGGACTTGCATTTTTACTCGATATGTATTATCAAGTGATTGATCCGACAAGTTATCACAGACAGGGTAATGATGTTGGTTCCCAATATCGTACAGGAATCTATTACACCCAAGATACCGATGCTCCTACTATTCAAGACTCCATCGCACGATTACAAAAACAATATTCAGACCCTATTGTTATTGAGGTGCAGCCATTAGAAAATTATTATTCAGCAGAAACATATCACCAAAAATATTTAGATAAAAATCCTGGAGGGTACTGTCACATTCACCCCAAACTATTTAAGGAGGCTGAAAAAGCAGTGGATCCTAGTAAACGTAAAGATACTAAAACTAAGAAAACATACGTTAAAAAAACAGATGAACAATTACTAAAGGAATTAAACGATTTACAATATGCAGTTACGCAACAGGAAGCAACGGAATCGCCTTTTGATAATGAATACTATGATACATTTAAACCTGGTATATACGTAGATATTACTACTGGCGAACCTTTGTTTATATCTAATGATAAGTTTGAATCTGGATGTGGTTGGCCAAGCTTTTCTAGACCGATTGATCAACAATTAATCAAGGAAAAGCATGATACCCGTTATGGAATGTCTCGCACAGAGGTGCGTAGTAAAACCGGGGACGCGCATTTAGGACATGTATTTAACGATGGACCAAAAGATAAAGGGGGACTTCGATACTGTATTAATAGTTCTGCCTTGCGCTTTGTGCCAGCTGAAAAAATGGAAGAGGAAGGATACGGCGATTATACCTATTTATTAGATCAGTAATAAGGGTATGGGGACTAGAATTATGATATAATATGCATAGAAAAAGAGGTGTGACTCATGTATATTGTCAGTATTCTAGTCGAACATCCTGCTTATGCATTGGATGCTACCTATGATTATGTCTCCAAGGAGGAAGTCATCATTGGCGTACGGGTACAAGTACAGTTTGGAAAACAAAAGCTGATAGGCTATGTAATGGCCTGTAAGAATACATATGATTCGAAAGAAAAGATTGATCAAGAAGCTGGTTTTACGCATCGTTATATTTTGCGTGTGTTAGATCAGCACCCGTTGTTAAATGCGGAATTACAGGAACTTTCAAAGTTTCTTTCCAACTGTACTCTATCGCCACAAATTGCCTGTTTACAAGCAATGTTACCCTCACAATTAAAACCAAGTAAAACAAAGGGGGCTTCCATTAAGCATGTAAAGAGGATACGGATAGTAGACGCTTCTATACGCTGTAAGACGAAAAGACAGCAGGAGGCTTTATCTTATATTATAGCGCACCCAAATTGTTCCATTAGTGAGCTTCCCTATAGTCTTGGATTAGTCAATAAATTGGTAGAACAAAAAGCAATTGTTATGGAATCGGTAGAAGTATTTCGCGACCCCTATCAAAAAAAGACGAAAGCTACTATGCATACACTAACAAGTGCCCAACAAAGGGTTGTTGATGGCGTATTGAAGGATTTCGGTACGAATACTGTTAGTTTGCTTCATGGTGTAACTGGGGCAGGAAAAACGGAAGTGTATTTACATATTGCAAAAAAGGTAACGGAACGAAACAAAACGGTTATTATACTTGTCCCTGAAATTTCTTTAACACCCATGATGGTCACTGTTTTTAAAGAACAATTCGACGCGCAAGTAGCCATTTTACACTCCCGCTTATCCTCTGGCGAGCGCTATGATGAATATCGGCGCATTCAACAGGGAAAGGCGAGTATTGTCGTGGGGGCTCGTAGCGCCATTTTTGCGCCATTACAAAATATTGGAATGATCCTGATGGATGAGGAACACGATAGTAGTTATAAACAGGAAAATGCACCGAAATACCATACGTTACAAGTGGCTAAGTGGCGCGCTAAGTACCATCATTGCCCCATTTTACTAGGCAGTGCAACCCCCTCCTTAGAAACGTATAGTCGCGCTCTTAAAGGCATATATCGTCATTACAGTCTGCCTGATAGAATCAATCAAAAACCCTTACCTAAAATCACATTAGTAAATATGGTCGAGGAAATGAAAAGAAATAATTATTCTTTACTTTCTAAAGAAATGGAAATAGCGATTCGAAATACATTACAACAAGGCAAACAAGTTATGTTGCTGCTAAATAAACGGGGCTATGCATCGTATGTTCGATGCAAAGATTGCGGGGAAGTAATCCATTGCCCACATTGTGATGTCAGTATGACATATCATAAACAAGGGGGCTCTTTACAATGCCATTATTGTGAACATACTACGCCTTACCCTACGCATTGTCCAACTTGTTACAGTTCCAATATTCGTCATATCGGAAGTGGGACACAAAAAATGGAAGAAGTATTGGAGAATCTCTTTGAAGGAGCTAAGGTGATCCGGTATGATGTAGATTCAACTAGAAAAAAAGGGAGTCATGAAAAATTACTTGCCTTGTATGAAAAGCAAGAAGCAAATATTTTACTTGGCACTCAAATGATAGCGAAAGGATTACACTTCCCTAACGTTACTTTTGTAGGGGTATTAAATGCGGATATTTCTTTGCATGTTCCTGATTTTCGGGCGAATGAACGGACCTTTCAATTACTCTGTCAAGTATCGGGTCGATCGGGTCGAGGAGAGGATACCGGTGCCGTTATGATTCAAACGTATAATCCAGAACATTATGTATATCAATGCGTTAAGAGTCATGATTATACGAAATTCTTTTACCAGGAATTAGAATATCGGCGGTTGGCTAAATACCCACCTTTTGTGCATTTAGTAAGTATCATTATCGAAGGGAAAGAGGAACATAAGGTATCCAACATTGCGCAAGATATCCATTCCTATTTGTGTAAACAAGTACCAGATGTTACTATTTTAGGACCTGCCAACAGTTCCATTTATCGGATGAAAGAGAACTATCGCAAACGAATATTACTTAAATTTAGAGATAGTACATCGATTTATCCGTGTCTTTTAGAAATGCAGGATTTCTATAATAAAGGAAAAAAAAGTAATGATGCTTTGGTAACCTGTGATTTCAATCCCTACAGCCAACTATAGTTTTACGATTTTTATCGATGATAAGCAATAAAATTTAATTTAGTAATATCATAAAAGGGATTGCAACTATAGTTAAAAGTATGATATAACTATATAGAAATAAAAAATTAGTGAAGAGGGTGAAATGGATGAATGATAAAAACATAGTCGTGAAGTCGTCTCTTATTCATGGTATCGCTAGTATATTTAGAACAGATATGATCCAAAGTGAGGATTATACACATAAAAAACAGGATACCGATAAAGCAATAGCTTCGTATTGGAGTAAAACAGCCAATTATATAGAAAAAGCTATGCACGAATATGACACAAAAAACAAAAGATAATGCAGTAGCAGCAACCAGCCATAGCCAGCTCACAAGAAATCGGAAGAGTGAAAATGAAGAAATCCAGATCAGTCAGACGTATACTGGACCTTTACCGCCACCTACCTATTTCGCACAGTATGAACAAATTTATCCGGGAGCAGCCAATCGAATTTTAAAAATGGCAGAAAGAGAGCAGGCTATGGCAGAGAGTTCGCAGCAACATAATCTACGGATGGAAGAGATCGCGATTCAGGCTAAAATCAAAGAAATTCATTTAGGTCAAGTCTTAGGTTTTTTAATTGCTTTAGTAGCATTAATCGGCAGTTTTTTACTGATTGCCTTTGGAAAGGATATTATTGGAATTGCGACCTTACTTGGATCGATCGCAACTTTTGGAACTGCCTTTCTATATGATCTACACGCCAGTAAAAATAAAGAATAATAATAGTATCGTTAATGCGTAAACCAGCCACTTTCGGATTTACGTTTTTTATTTGCACTAATAGGGATTTTTGTTATAATTTTAGCGTCAGTAAGAAAGGATTTTATATGGTTAGAAAGATTGCCCGAGATATTATTGTTCGCTATTTACAAGAAAATTGTTATGTATCGGTTGTACTCCACGAACAATTAAAAAATTCCCCCCTATCCAGAAAAGATAAGGATTTATTAACCCAAATTGTATATGGTACGGTACAAAATAAAATATACATTGCCTACCAACTAGAAAAATATATCGTTAATAAAAAAGTAAATATAGAAATCCAGGCTATATTATATACTGCCGTTTATCAAATTTGTTTTTTAGATGCTATCCCTTCCTACGCTATTGTCCATGAGGCAGTATCCCTATGTCCAAATAGCTATGCGGGTAAATTTGTGAACGCCATTTTGCGACGTTTCCTGCAAGATGGAAAGCGACCCATTAAAGAAGATAATTGGATGCAACAAGTATCGATTACGACCAGTCATCCGTTATGGATGGTACAAATGTTACACAAACAATACGGAAAGGAAGTTACCGAGAAAATTTGTGTATCAAATAATCAACCACCGCTTCGTAGTGCTCGTGTGAATACTCTTAAAACAACAAAGGATAGGTTGATCGAAACAGGGGATTTTACAGTTGGCCAGGTAAGTTTAGATGCTTTGTTATATCGTGCTGGTAATATTGCGAGTACGGATTATTTTAAACAGGGTTTGGTAACGGTGCAAGATGAATCAAGTCAATTGGTGGCGCCTTTTCTAG
The DNA here is from genome assembly GCA_934754755.1 of uncultured Erysipelotrichales bacterium. Taxonomy (GTDB): domain Bacteria; phylum Bacillota_I; class Bacilli_A; order Erysipelotrichales; family Coprobacillaceae; genus CAKVJS01. The sequence goes on along the minus strand of CAKVJS010000019.1, from coordinate 6,324 downwards.
CTCCTAAAAAGGGACAAAGAATACTTGATATGTGTTGTGCCCCCGGGGGTAAAACGACACATCTAAGCGCGCTTATGGAAAATACAGGCGAAATTATTGCCTGTGATGTATCGGACCGTAAATTAGAAAAAGTTGCTGAAAACGCATCGCGACTAGGAATTACCAATATTACCTTGCAAGTGTGTGATGCAACGCAGGCTTCTAGTATTTTTGACATGCAATCATTTGATGCGATTTTACTCGATGCGCCTTGTAGTGGACTAGGGGTATTAAAAAGAAAACCAGAAATTAAATACCATGATAGTGATGTGATGAACGCACTCATCCCGTTACAATCAAAATTATTAGAAAATGCGTATTATTTATTGAAAAATAATGGTAAACTAGTATATAGCACATGCACTTTAAATAAAAAAGAAAATAGCATGCAGATACATAAGTTTATCGAGCGACACCCTGATATGCGGGTGGTGATAGAAGAAAGAACAATTTTACCATACATCTATCATAGCGATGGTTTTTATATGTGTAAATTACAAAGGATAGGATAACATGCAGTTAATATACGATTATACATTGAAACAATTACAGGATTATTTTGTTTCAATAAAACAAAAACCATTTCGAGCTAAACAGATATTCCAGTGGCTCTATCAAAAAGAAGTTACCTCTTTTAGCGCTATGAGTGATATTTCTAAAGAATTACAAGGACAATTAGAAAAAACCCATTGTATCGATTACTTAACGATGCAAGAAAAACAAGTATCCAAGGATGGAACGATTAAGTATTTATTTGTTTTACCGGATGGCCATACGATTGAAACGGTACTAATGCGTCATGAGTATGGGAACTCATTATGTGTTACAACCCAAGTTGGATGCAATATGAAATGTGCCTTTTGTGCCAGTGGCCTCTTTCGCAAAAGAAGGAACCTAACAGCTGGTGAAATGGTTGTCCAGGTCATGAAGGTACAACAAGATGTGCAGGAACGGATTTCCCATATAGTCGTAATGGGTACGGGAGAACCTTTTGATAACTATGACAATGTAATGCAGTTTGTTAGAATTATTAATGAGCCCTTTGGACTTGCGATTGGTGCTAGACATATAACGATTTCCACTTGCGGTATGGTAGATTCGATTTATCGCTATAAGGATGAGGGATTACAAACCAATCTAGCCATTTCTTTACACGGACCTAACAATACAATTCGAGATGCTTTAATGCCGATTAATAAAACATATCCGATGGAAGTATTGCGTGAATCGCTGGAAGCCTATATTCAAACGACCAATCGCCGAGTTACTTTTGAATACATATTATTAAAGGGAGTAAATGATAGTATTGCTTGTGCTAGACAGTTAGCACATTACTGTAAGGGACTCAATGTATATGTAAACTTGATCCCGTATAATCCAGTCGATGAGCATGGCTTTGCGGCAAGTGACAACAAAGCAAGAGAAGCTTTCAAAGCCGAATTATTACGATTTTCAGTAAATACCACAATGCGAAAGGAACATGGACAAGATATCGATGGTGCTTGCGGGCAATTACGCGCTAAACAAAGTGAGGTGAAATAATGGATTATTATGCAAAAACAGATATTGGTAAAGTACGTCAAAAAAATCAAGATCAAGCAACTGTTTTAGCGAATTCAAAAAACCAAGTATTAGCTGTTGTATGCGATGGCATGGGCGGACATAAGGCGGGAGAAATCGCGTCCCGTATTGTAATGGATCATATTACCCGATGTTTTCTATGCAATCCACCGTTTCTCAATGAAGAAGAAGTAAAGATTTGGATTTCCGATACGATTTTACAAGCCAACACCATCGTCCAAAAGATGGCCAAGGGAAACAGTGACCATGAAGGTATGGGGACGACTGTCGTTCTTGCGATTGTTATGGGGGAAAATCTATACATTAGCCACGTCGGCGATAGCCGAGCTTATTTATGTGATGAAAATACACTGATCCAAGTAACGAAGGATCATACCTTAGTTAATGCACTTATTGATCAAGGGGCAATTAGCAAGGAGGAGGCCAAGCATCATAGCCAGAAAAATGTTCTATTACAAGCAGTTGGCGCTAGTGATAACATAACACCATCCTTTTATAGCATCCATGCACACAGTAAAATTGTTTTACTCTGTTCCGATGGATTATATAATGCGGTGGATGATACTACCATTTTTAAAACATTGAAAAGTAAGGCAGATGTACAACACAAAGTTAACACGTTTATCGATTGCGCCAATACATTAGGCGGTCAAGATAATATTGCCGTCAGCATTATAGAGTTTGGAGGGTTATAAATTGTTGAAAATAATTGCAGAACGTTATGAAATACAAAAACTAATTGGACAGGGTGGCATGGCTGATGTCTACCTTGCTAAAGATACGATACTAAATCGCATTATCGCGATTAAGATTTTGCGTACGGGACTTGCGAAAGATCCTGTATATGTAACCCGATTCCAAAGAGAGGCGAGCGCAGCTGCTTCGCTGTCACATAAAAATATTGTGGAAATCTATGATGTTGGTGAAGATGCAAATCAATATTATATTGTTATGGAATATGTCCCTGGAACAACCCTAAAGGAGTTAATCAATCGACGTGGGGCTTTGCATGTGGTCGAGGCCATTGATATTATGAAACAAGTTGTGGAAGGAACGGTTAAAGCCCATCAATTAGGGATTATTCATCGTGATTTAAAACCGCAAAACATATTAGTGACCGATAGTGGTATCGCTAAAATCGCTGATTTTGGTATAGCCTCTATGCAATCCTTAGCGCAAGTAACGCAAACCGATGTCATTATGGGATCGTTACATTATTTAGCTCCGGAATTAGCACGCGGCGAGAAGGCCACAAATCAGAGTGATATTTATGCACTAGGTATTGTTCTTTACGAATTACTTCGCGGTGAAGTACCTTTTAATGGCGAATCACCGGTTAATATTGCCTTAGAACATATGCAAAAAGACCTACCATCGATTTGTGATTTTAATCCATCGATTCCGCAATCCGTAGAAAATATTATCATTAAAGCAACCGCAAAAAATCGCAAAGATCGCTATCAAAATAGTAGCGAAATGTTGGATGATATAACCATGTGTTTAGAGCGCGATGAAGAAAAATTAGTATTTAAGTATGACGCTAGTGACGCTGATCCGACCATTGTTCTAGGATCCAAAGGTCCTTATAGTGAGGGAAGTACTTCGGAAATACCACCGATCCAGCAAACCGATGAACCAAAAAGAAGAAAAAAAATATCCAAAAAGACAAAAATCATGGCAGCAGCTATTAGTGCACTAGCTATTATTGCAGTACTATTTAGTATATTCCTATTTGGACAAGGGCATAAAGATGCGATCATGATGCCAAATGTGTTAGGGAAAACAAAAGAAAAAGCGATTTCTATTTTAGAAAAAGAATATGGCTTACAAGTAAGGGTTGCCCAAAAGGAAATTGCTAGTGATGAGTATGAAGAAGGGTTGGTCGCTAAAACCGATCCAGCCGCAAACTCTTCCATTAAGGCTAAGGGTATTGTTACACTTACCATATCGAAAGGAAAGTACGTAGTAATCAAGGATTATGTCGGAAAGTCTATCGATGATGCTAAAGATGAGTTACAAGAATTAGGTTTTGAAGTGACCGTTCGCTATCAAACGGACTCGGCAGATATTGGAACGGTATTAGAACAAAGCATTAAATCGGATACAAAACTAGAACCAGATCGCAAGAAGGAAATAACATTAACCGTTTCTAAAGGTAATGCGATTGTTATTGATAACTATATTGATATGCAATATGAACAAGCCCGTCAGGAATTAACAGCGTTAGGTTGTAAGGTTAGAAAGAATGAAATAGAATCCGAAAAAGCTGTCGGTATTGTTATAGCACAAAGTAAAGAGGCAGGAACCCGTATTGAACCGGGAAGTAATGCAACCATCACACTAACCGTATCCAAGGGTAAAACATATGACGTACCTGATGTTCATGGACTTTCTTATAGCAATGCAGAAGCTAAATTAAAAGAGGCCGGTTTTCAAGTAATTTCTCGAGAAGGTGCTAAAGCTGCCACAAAGAAAGATGCTTTAAAGGTATATGAACAATCGGTACCTCCTGGAAAAACAAATGCTAAACCAGGAACTATTTATCTTACGTATTATGGTGACTATGAGGATACAAAACCAACAGGATCCGAGGTAAATACATGATCCAAGGCCAAATTATAAAAGCTTTATCAGGGTTTTATTATGTACAAAGTGAAAATCAAAGGATTACTTGTAAAGCACGTGGTAATTTTCGAATCCACGATATAAAACCGGTCGTTGGCGATTATGTATTGTTTACAAAACAAGGAAAAGAAGGGTATATACAGGAAATTTTGCCACGTAAAAATATCCTCATCCGGCCACCGATTAGTAATATTGATCAAGCCCTTTTAATCTTTTCTTGCCGGGAGCCAGATTTTAGTTCTTTATTACTAGATAAGTTTTTACTTGTTATTGAATCCTTACAGATTGAGCCAATTATTTGTCTATCAAAAATGGATTTAGAGAGTAAGCAAAGTATGTTTCCCTATATCCAATCGTATCAACAAGCTGGCTATACAGTATTACCTGTGTCGGCACAGGATGCAATTGGATTAGAAGATGTAAAAGAGCTGTTTCAAGATCGCGTTACCGTCATTACCGGACAAAGTGGGGTGGGAAAATCAAGCCTATTAAATGCTATTGATGCATCCTTACAGATTACTACGCAAGGTATATCAAAGGCACTTGGTCGGGGTAAGCATACAACGAGACATGTAGAGCTATTACCACTTTTTGGTGGATACGTAGCGGATACACCAGGATTTTCGTCACTCACCCTAACGATGGAACCCGAACAAGCGGCAATCGCTTATCGGGATTTTAAAAAGGCAAGCCAGGATTGTAAGTTTCGTGGTTGCCTGCACTTAAGGGAACCCCACTGTGCTGTTAAAGAGGCGGTACATAACGGTCAAATTAGTAAGGAACGTTATGAACACTATGTAGGGTTTATGGAAGTAATAAAAAAGAGGAAGGAACAGGAATATGGTTAAAGTAGCTCCCTCGCTATTGGCGGCTGATTTTACAAATTTACAAAAAGAAATTAAAAAAATAGAGGATAGTGGCGCAACGATGCTCCATTACGATGTCATGGATGGCCACTTTGTACCGAATATATCGTTTGGCTATGGTATCCTTTCATCGATTCGCAAGATTACTGATTTATATCTTGATGTCCATCTAATGTTAAGTCATCCCCAAGAGTATATGGATGCTTTTATACAAGCTGGTGCAAATGCAATTGTTTTTCATCAAGAGGCAGTATCAGACATAAACGAGGCAAAAGAAATCATAGCACACGTACAAGCTCAAAATGTAGAAGTAGGTATTAGTATTAAGCCGGATACGGATGTATCGGTACTGGCACCATTTTTAGATAGTATCGATATTATTCTTGTGATGTCAGTGGAACCTGGCTTTGGTGGCCAAACTTTTAACTCGATTGCAATTGATAAAATTGCCTCTTTACAGGCAAGCAAGATAGAAAATGGATACCACTATACCATTGAGGTGGATGGTGGAATTAATCAAGAAACCGCAAAACCATGTAAAAAAGCGGGCGTAGATGTTCTGGTTGCTGGTAGCTCAGTTTTTAATCGTGATAATTACAAGGAAGCCATTGAGGAATTACTATGAAAACAATCGGAATATGTGGCGGTGCGAATGTTTCGATCACCCTTGATACAACCATTCCGTATATCGGTGTGGATCGAGGTACAGAGACATTGTTACAACAAAATATAACACCCATTGTAGCGGTTGGGGACTTTGATTCGATTGGTGATCAACAACTGTTGCAAGGAATCCCTGTGCATCGTTTACCTAGGGACAAAGATATTACCGATAGTGAGTATGCCTTGCAATATGCGATTAAAGAGGGGTATGATCGATTACTGGTGTATGGTGTTATTGGTGGTAGGCAAGATCATTTTATGGCTATGCTAGCTGTATTACAAAAATATAATCAACATTCTATAACGTTGCTAGATGGTCAAAATGAAATCTTTTGTTTACCTAGAGGAACGCATGAAATAGAGAACAAAGGGTATCGTTATTTTTCAATATTTACTTACCATACAACAAAAATATCAATGCATTCTTGTCGCTATCAAGTAGATAATTATATGCTAAGCCATACCGATCCGTTGTGTGTCTCTAATGAAATCGTTGGCTTATTCGTACATATTGAAAATGATGAAGATATAATTTTTATGTATTGTTCTG
>CAKVJS010000018.1 GCA_934754755.1 uncultured Erysipelotrichales bacterium | reverse complement strand
CCTTCTAACCTAGTACTGTTATAATAGGAGAAATGTTACAGGAAATCTCTTTTATTCTGAGCGCAATGCGGTTACGGGATCCTTTTTTGCAGCTAAGCGAGCTGGTACATGTCCTCCTAAAATAGTGATAATGGTACTAACAATAACAAGTAATAGTGCATGGTAGGGGGATAAATGCGCGGCATTTTGTAATCCTGTTAAGTGATTGATAACCATATTGATTGGGAAAGTTAATGCATAGGCAATAACAACACCTAATACTCCACTGAAGACACCGAGTAATAAAGTTTCCGCATCAAAAACCCGAGTAATATCCTTTTTTCTAGCACCCAATGCTTTTAAAACTCCGATTTCCTTTGTCCTTTCGATTACACTTGTATAGGTTATAATACAAATCATAATCATACTTACAACTAATGAAATAGCCGCAAAGGCAACGAGTACAACCGTGATTCCATCCATAATGCTACTGGATAAATCACTGATTTTACCAGCTAGATCCGTATAGACAATAACATCCTTTTCATCCTTGTTTTTATTATAGGCATCTAAATATTTTAAGATTTTATCTTTACTATTAAAATCCTTAGGGTAAATCGATACCAAATACGGAATTTCATCTCCACCTAAATAAGAAATGAGCTGTTCCTTGTTTTCAGGTTTTTCAAAAGCCTGCATTGTCATAACATTATAAGGTGCATCTTGTTGCGCTTTAACAATCGCACTTTCTTTTGCCTTGGCAATAACTTCCTGCGACAGCGCATCACTATACGCTAACCCACTTCCTACTAAGGAATTGGAAGCCCGATTTTTATTCCGGACAACACCACGAATCGTTAATGTTATATTGTTGGGATTATCATATAATTCTTTGTTATGTTGTTTTGGAATAAAATTACCTTGGGGTGTTTTTTCATAGTAATCATCATTACGAATCAATTGATAACTTTTATTGAGGACTGCGTCCCACGATACCTTTGTTCCTTTTTGAAAGGGAAGCCCGACAGCTTGTAGAAAGTTTTCATCCAAGGAATCATCTTTATCTAGAACTAAAATTAGATCGTGTTTATCACGTGGATAAGCCCCAGCAACTAAGGTAAAGGTATCTTCTACATAGGAAGTATTGCCCATGTTTTGAGGAAAACTAGAGACACTCCCATTTTGCATATTATGAACCATTGTTTTAATATCTCCTTCTGGCACAATGGAATTAAAATTAACTGGTTTGAAAGTATCCTCTTGTTTACTTAGAATGTTCATATTGACAAGACGAGAATATCCAATACTATTACAGTCCTTTGGATTTATTTTCTGTAAATATTGTAAAAAGTCCGTTGATATATTATTTTGGTGGGCAATCGCAATCTCTTTCGATGCACGGACTGATAAATCTTTTGTTGGCTTTGGTTTGTCATCCTTATGCGAGGCAATCTTTAGATTTTCTGTTCGATCTTTACGCAACGCATCCTCATCAACCTGTTGTGCTACCCGGGAAATGGTAACAGGATATTGGGACATTGTATTTTCATAATACATATCAATCTCGCCTTGAAATCCAGTGGACAGAGATAGTATAACTGCAATACCAATAATTCCAATACTAGAAGCAAAGGCTGTTAGGAAAGTTCTCCCTTTTTTTGTTTGTAAATTGGTTAATGATAAATGTAGAGCCGTGGAAAGAGCCATACTTGTTTTTCGCAAAGAGAATTTTTCCTTCTCCATAGATCCTTCATACGGATTTGTATCACTTGTGATATGGCCATCGCTAAATTGAATAATTCGATCCGCATACGTATCTGCCAATTCCGGATTGTGCGTAACCATAATAACCAAACGATCTCTGGCTACTTCCTTAATTAAATCCATAATTTGAACGCTTGTTTTCGTATCTAAAGCCCCGGTTGGCTCATCACACAATAGTATTTCTGGATCATTCGCTAATGCGCGGGCAATCGCCACCCGTTGCATCTGACCACCGGATAATTGGTTTGGTTTCTTATGTAGATGTTCGCTCAGTCCCACTTTCTCCAATACTTCTAAAGCTCTTTTTCGTTTCGCCTTTTTGGAAACACCACTTAAGGTCATCGCTAATTCTACATTTGCTTCAATCGATAAATGAGTAATCAAATTATAACTTTGAAAGACAAAACCAATTGTATTATTACGATACGCATCCCAATCACTTGCTTTAAAGTTTTTCGTACTTTTTCCTTTAATAATTAAATCGCCACTATCATAAGTATCTAACCCACCAATAATATTTAAACTCGTTGTTTTACCAGAACCACTTGTTCCTAAAATGGCAACAAACTCTTTTTGACGAAAGGATACGGATATATCATCAATTGCTTTTGTCTCTATATCACCGATACGGTATGTTTTTCGTATATTTTTTAATTCTAACATGTCCTACTCCTTCTTCCTACTATTTATATACTACCCATTTACTAGTATTATTTATCATAGCTTAGATTTATGGAGTTTATATGAACAAATAAAAAAAAGGCATTTCGCCTTTAAACAATCCATACATGATAACATAACAGAGCCAAAAGACAAGCTATCATATCCAAAAACAAACCTAGTTTTAAAGCATATCGATAACATTGCATTTTAACACTACTAAAATATAGCGTAACTACATAAAATGTCGTATCACTTCCCGTTTGAATGATAGAGGCGAGAATACTATATGGGTGATCGACCCCGTATTGCTTATAAATCGATGCCATCATACTCATTGACCCATTCGAGGAAATCGGACGAATAAACATCATCATTAATATTTCTGCAGGAATTTTACAAGCTGTAAATACCGGTTGTAAGATTCGCTCCATGATTTGAATAATACCACAGGTCTGGAAACAGGTTACCCATAACATAAAGGCCATCATAGAAGGAAATAAAGTATATACCAACTGCATTCCTTCACGAACACCACTGATAAACTCATCAAAAATATCAATTTTTTTAATTGTTGCCTCTACGATCGCAATAGCGATAATACCAATGATTATACTAGTCATGTTTTTCAATCACCTTACTTATAATAATACCAAGAATCGTAATGATGGTTCCAATGAGGATACTGTACTTGAAAAAGGAAAGTAAATCCTTGGCGCCATATGTTTGACGAACCGTCATTAAAGTAGTCGGGATAAGCGATAATCCAGCGGTGTTAACAATCACTAAAATCATCATTTCCTTACCCGGTTTTTTACGCTCAGGATGTCTTTTTTGCAGTGCCCGCATCGCTTGTAACCCACTGATTGAGGCCAGTGATCCGACACCTAGTAAATTGGCGATAAAATTCGATGATAAGTATAAATACATTTCATCATCCGCAATAATATCACCGTAAATGAGCCGTAATAATGGGCGACAAATAAAGGAAATATGGTTAATCAATCCCGAGGCTTTAATAATATTTAAAAATCCATTCCATAAACAACAACTTAATACAATCGTCATAACCAATTGTAAAACAGCGACCGGAGTATCTAAAATACCTGTTAACATTGCCTCATATCGGTGGGTAACTAAGGCACAAAAGATAAATATAATAAGTCCATATTTAAATACTTTAGCCATATAACAAATCCTCACAAACGCGGATTATAGCCCGCAAAAAATAAGCATGATCGACCTTTTCTGTAGCATAGATAGCGTTACCTATTTTAATGACGAGAGTATCATCAATGATTTGATACGTTACTGCACTTTTTTGTAGGGTTGGTACATCAATATCTAAATCTAAAAAATATTTCTTATTTTTGTACGTTATTACACCTTTATGGAGGGTCACGTATTTCAATAAGGAAAAGTATTTTTCATACGTGCTTTTATGGAAAGAAAAATCATTTCCACATTGTAACGTTACAATAATAAAATCCATACCATCTTTACTTGCGATCGTCGCTAACGTTCGCTTCGCTTTTTTGGTAAATCCGGTTTTCCCTCCGATACAATACGGATATTCATGCAATAAGCGATTTTTATTTTTCCAAGTACCATTGCCATCTTGACGGCGATAAAGTTTCGTTTGACTGATCGTATCAAAAATTGGATTTTGATGACAGTACGCTAAAATTCTAGCCATGTCATACGCACTGGAACGATTCCCCGAATCCTCTTCATCCAATCCCGTTGGATTGGAAAAATGGGTATTTTCTAATCCTATTTCCAATGCTTTATCATTCATCTTTTGTACAAAAGCTTCGATACTGCCCGATACTGCTTTAGCGATTAAAACAGCTGCATCATTACCACTACGTAACATCAGTCCATATACGAGATCACGCAAACTAATACGATCTCCAATATGTACATATACACCACTTCCCCATGCCTTATTAATGGTATCATCGACTTCTACTATCGTATTTAAATCTTTATTTTCAATCGCGATAATACAGGTCATAATTTTGGAAATAGAGGCGACACTTTGTACATAATCTTTATTCTTTTCTTCTAATACTTGCCCACTACTAGCATCCAGCACGACATAACTTTTCCCCTCGAAGGGAATCGAGCGATCGCCCTGTAACCGTACATTTTGACTCCCTAGTAGTAGTGCTAAAACTTGCGTTAATACAAATAATTTCATGTTATCACCCTACTATTCAATATGTTTAATACAAGACCATTAGAACAAACAAAAGGTGACAAAAGGATAACAAAAAAGGGTAACCAAGGTTACACCCATCTATAATAAATCTAAATCTTGTAAACCATAATATACCCCATCTTTTTCAACACTCGGGCAACTTGCATCTGCAATCTCTTGTAATTCCTTAGAACCATTTGCCATCGCTACACCATACTGTACGGTTTGTAACATTTCATAATCATTCATGCTATCACCAAAGGCAATGGAGTTTTTACGTGGGATATGCAAATAATCTAATAAGGTTAAAATCGCTGTTCCCTTATGGGTTTTTTTCGGAATAATTTCTCCATTAATCACACTACCCGGAAATATTTCATGTACATGCACTTGGTATTCCTTCCCTATCTGCTGTTGCAACTGCTTAACATCCTCCATATTTTGCGCCATATAGGATATTTTATGAATCGGTACGATTTGTTTATAAAAGGTTGTTAGCGTGTACCGATTATCCACCTTCCCTAACTCGGCATGTATTTTTTTTATCTCACTTGTACATTGAATATCAGGTGAAAGCATCAGAGCATTGACCAATTCATCATCATAGTATGATGCATATGTACCTTCTAAGTTTGTTAATATATTATGTTTTTGTAATAAAGAAATAATTTGTAATAGCTTATCATGTTCAATAAAGGTTTGATCAATAATTTGATTATCGTATTCAATATAACTTCCGGCACTACAGATAATGCCATCAAATCCAATATTTAACACCGCTGGATCAATCATACAACGATTCCGTCCTGTACAAAGTACCGCCCGATGCCCATTGGCCTTTAAACGATGGATCGCCTCGATAACCTTCTGGGATGGCGTCGCGTCCCATCCGATTAAGGTTCCATCAATATCAAAAAAGACTATTTTTGTTTCTATTTTCGTATCTACCATACAATCCCTCCCTGTTTGTATCCTTCGTAGGCTTTTCTGTATGCGATATGCATATACTATGATAAGGATATTTCTATCCTAAAGTATACTAAATTATGTAGTTATATGCAAAAAAAGGTTTGCTTAACCCCCATATAAATTGAATATATAAAAGGCAGCTATGACTTTATTTATATTATTCTTGTATACATAGCATAGTTAACAACCTTTTACTATATTTATGATAAACCTTTCACAATATATTGAATATACATAGTAAAAGTGCTATGCTTAAAGAGTAATTCATACTGATAAAAAGGGAGGAAATGTATGGATAAACTATGCTTGTGTGAAGTAACTAAAGAGCACAAACAAGGCATTATCAATATTTGTCGAAAATATGCGGATAAGCCAGGTTCTTTAATCACAATTTTAAATGATGTCCAAGAGTACTTTGGATTTTTACCAATCCAAGTACAAGAAATTATCGCAAAGGAAACGGGTATCTCTTTAACCGAGATATATGGTGTTGCCACTTTTTATTCCCGTTTCCATCTTACCCCTACCGGAAAGCACAAAATTAGCGTTTGCCTTGGTACCGCATGCTATGTAAAAGGTGCACAATCTCTAGTAGATGGGTTTGAAAACCAATTGGGTATCCCACTTGGTGAAACATCGGAAGATAACGAATATACGTTAGAAGCAACTCGTTGTATTGGTGCTTGTGGTTTAGCACCCGTCGTTACGATTGATGGAGAAGTTCATGGTGATATGTCTACCGATGATATCACTAAGGCTCTTACTGCCCTTAAAGATAAGGAAGGTGAATCGTAATGGAAAGACACGTTCTTCATGAGATCCAAGAACAACGTTATCATGATATATCAATGCGGCTTACCCATGAATCTTGTTCTTGTAACAATATTATGGTTTGTGGTGGATCCGGTTGTCACTCGGCTAAATCCAATGTTATCGTTAAGGAACTTCGCGCACTAATTGCCCAAGAGAAGTTAGAAAAAGAAGTAGAAGTTGTTCAAACCGGATGTTTTGGTCTTTGTATGCAAGGACCCATTGTCATTATGCAACCCGATGATACCTTTTATTCGCGGGTAAAAATTAGCGATGCCAAAGATATTATAGACAAGCATATTAAACAAAAGGAAACCGTCGATCGCCTGCTAGTGAAAGAGGCCGATGGTCATAAAGTTGAAAAATTAAAAGAATTGACCTTTTATAAAAAACAAAAACGAGTAGTCCTTAAAAATTGTGGCGTCATTGACCCCGAACGGATCGAAGACTATATTGCCCTGCAAGGATACCAGGCATTAGAAAAGGCATTATTTTCAATGACCCCAGAAAGTGTTGTGCAAGAAATTAAAGACTCTGGATTACGAGGGCGCGGTGGCGCTGGTTTTCCAACCGGTATTAAATGGGAAATTTGTGCCAATGTAGAAGGTGATACCAAATATGTAGCATGTAATGCGGATGAGGGGGATCCTGGTGCCTTTATGGACCGTTCCGTATTAGAGGGTGATCCTCATTCCGTTATTGAAGCAATGGCAATTGCGGCCTATGCTACCGGCGCAAACTATGGATATGTATACGTCCGCGCGGAATATCCAATGGCGATTCACCGACTAGCCATTGCGATTCAACAAGCTAGAGAAAAAGGATTACTAGGTAAACATATTCTTGGCAGTGATTTTTCTTTCGATTTAGAAATCCGTTATGGTGCGGGTGCTTTTGTATGTGGAGAGGAAACCGCCCTATTGAATTCTGTGGAAGGAAAGCGTGGAGAACCACGTCCACGTCCACCATTTCCAGCGCAAAAGGGACTTTTCGGTAAACCTACTTTATTAAATAACGTGGAAACCTATGCGAATATTGCACAAATCATCTTAAAAGGTTCAGATTGGTTTTCCAGTATTGGTACCGAGCGTTCCCATGGTACTAAGGTATTTGCCTTAGGTGGAAAAATCAATAATGTTGGTTTAGTAGAAGTTCCAATGGGAATTACCTTACGTGAGATCTTGTACGATATCGGTGGTGGAATCCCTAATGGTAAAAAATTCAAAGCTGCTCAAACAGGTGGACCATCGGGTGGTTGTATTCCCGAGTCAAACCTTGATATTTCTGTAGAGTATGATGAATTAGTCGCTGCTGGTTCAATGATGGGTTCTGGTGGGCTTATTGTTATGGATGAAGATAACTGTATGGTCGATATTGCGAAATTCTACCTTGACTTTACGATGGAAGAATCTTGTGGTAAATGTTCCCCTTGTCGGATTGGAACCACTCGCCTATACCAAATCCTCGATAAGATTACTAAGGGACATGGTACGATGGAAGATATTACTATGTTGGAACAATTAGGTAATGCGATAAAAGAAGGATCCTTATGTGGTTTAGGGCAATCTGCACCAAACCCAGTCCTAAGTACCATCCATCACTTTAAGGATGAATATTTAGCACATATTAAAGAACAACATTGTCCGGCTGCGGTTTGTAAAGAACTAGTGGAATACAATATTATAGCAGACCAATGCAAGGGCTGCACGTTATGTGCTCGTAAATGCCCAGTTGGTGCGATTAGTGGATCGGTTAAAAACGCGCATATTATTGATCAAAGCAAATGTATTAAATGTGGTCTTTGTTTTACCTCTTGTAAATTTAAAGCAATCATTACCGGGGCTATCCCAGAAACGTTATCAAAAGAACATCAAAAGGAGGTCATGTACAATGGTTGATATGGTTCATGTTACCATTAACGGTAGAACTTGTGAAATCGAAAAAGATGCAACAGTATTAGAGGCGGCTCGCAAGGCCAATATTAATATTCCAACCCTTTGTTACTTAAAGGATATTAATAAAATTGGTGCTTGTCGGATGTGCCTAGTCGAAATCGATGGGATGCGTGCCCTGCAAGCTTCCTGTGTGATGCCGGTACGCGATGGGATGGTGATTGCAACCAATAGTAAACGCGTGCGAGAAGCTAGAAAAATGAACTTACAATTAATCCTTTCAAACCATGTTCGCGATTGTTTTCAATGTATTCGAAATAATTCTTGTGAACTTCGTAAATTAGCTGGTGAATTAGGCATCGCAACCATTCCTTTTGAAACGGAACCAACGGAGTGTACGACAGACAATTCTAGTCCATCGATGATACGTAACAATAAAAAATGTATTTTGTGTCGTCGATGCATTGCAGCTTGTAAAAACATCCAACGAATCGAGGCAATTACTGCCCGTAACCGGGGGATTCATACAACGATTGGTGGTTCTTTTGACCGTCCGATCGATGATACCGAATGTGTATTATGTGGCCAATGTATCGCCGCTTGTCCAACTGGAGCGCTAGCGGAAAAGAGAGCCAGCGCTCAAGTGTTTAAGGCTTTAGATAATCCCAAAAAGCATGTGGTTGTCCAAATTGCCCCAGCCGTAAGAGCTGCCTTAGGGGAAGAATTTGACTTACCCTTCGGTACGAATGTAACAGGAAAGATGGTAGCCGCTGCTAAAATCTTAGGCTTCAATAAAGTATTTGATACCAACTTTGGGGCTGATTTAACGATCATGGAAGAGGGAGCCGAATTATTACACCGCATTAAAAATAAAGGTACCTTACCGATGATAACTTCTTGTAGCCCAGGATGGATTAAATACTGTGAACACTTCTATCCTGATTTCATTGATCATTTATCAACTTGTAAATCCCCACATGAAATGTTTGGTGCCATTATTAAATCGTACTATGCAAAAAAAGAAAATATTAAAAAAGACAATATCGTTACGGTTTCGATTATGCCTTGCGTCGCAAAAAAATATGAAGCGCAAAGAGAAGAGTTGCAAGTCGATGGTTTGCGGGATGTGGATTATGTACTAACTACTCGTGAATTTGCGGCCATGATTAAATCCGCAAGTATTGATTTTTCTATGTTAGAAGAAGAAACCTTTGATACCTTCTATGGTGATACCGGTGCTGGGGTTATCTTCGGTGCGACAGGAGGGGTTATGGAAGCTGCCTTACGTACGGTTGCGGATACCTTGTCAGACAAACCTATCAAAGACGTTGATTTTGTATCTACCCGTGGACCAAGAGGAACCAAAGAGGTAACCGTGACAGTAGGTGATACTACCCTTCGCGGGCTCGTTGTTAGTGGTGTTGGTAATGCAAAAGAGATCTTTAATGCGATGCGTGCAGGAGAAAAATCCAAGTATCAGTTTATTGAAGTTATGGGATGTCCTGGCGGTTGTATTATGGGTGGAGGACAACCAATTGTTGGTGCTTTAACACGAGAAAAAGTAGATGTATTTTCGAAACGAGCAAGTGTTCTATATACCGCAGACAAACAGGCACCGGTTCGTAAATCACATGAAAATCCAGATATTATTTCTCTGTATGATGCCTTTTTACAAGAGCCAAATAGTAAAATTGCGCATAAATATTTGCATACGCACTTCACTCCTAGGGAGCGTTTTGGTACTTTATTTCGCTCCTCTAATGAAAAAATATGTTGATGTATGATGGTCTATCATTTTGATAGATCATCTTTTTTGTCTATATAAAAAAGGGGATTTCCCCTTTTAACCAAAGAATGCATACAGCTGATATAATACTTCTTCCGGTGCTTCTTCTGGAACTAAATGACCACATGGTAATGGTCCTCCGGTAACTGTCGTTACTGTTTGACGCCATAAAGCTAAAACATCAAACAATCGACCTACCGTACCTTCCGATCCCCATAAGGCAAGTAATGGGACACTAATCTTTTGATCGCCATACGCATCTTGAATTTCCTTATCAATTGTTGGTACCGCCCGATAATCCTCACAAGTGGCATGAACGCTTACGGGATTGTGAAAACAGCGTAAGTATTCCGCATATGCTTGTGGTGTAACCGTATTGACCTTCTTACTTTGCATAACCAGATGGCTTTGTAAATAGAAAGAAGGATCATTTCCAATCATAACTTCTGGTAATGGTGCATCTTGGATTAGATAGAACCACCAGAAATAGTCTTTCGCAAACTCTTCATTCGTTTGAGCGTACATTAAATTTCCGGGTGCAATATCTAGGGTTACAGCTGCATCAATACGTTCTGGATAATCGATCATCATTTGATGCAATACGCGTCCCCCCCGATCATGGCCAACGGCATAAAATGTTTCGAAACCTAATAATTGCATAACTTCTACTTGGTCCTTACCCATCTCCCGTTTCGAGTATTGGATGTGATCTTTGCCTCCTTCTGGCTTACTAGAATCGCCATACCCTCGTAAATCGGTAAGTACCACCGTGTATCGTTGGGCTAACGTATTCGCGATACGGTGCCAAGCAATATGGGTTTCGGGATACCCATGCAATAGTAAAATAGGTCTACCACTACCACCTACTAATGTGTTAATGGTAGCACCACTTGTTTTTATAGAATACTGCTTAAAATCAGGAAAGAAATACTCATTTGCATCCATGGCAGGCATGGATTTTTGTTGCGACGCTATAACTGCCTCATGAAACCTTGATGTGTCTAAAATAGCCATATGTTTTCTCCACTCTTTCAATTGTTTATATAGTTATATATACTCAGTATATAAATTTTACTGTTAAATATTCACAATGAAAAAATATTGTCGGCTTTTTTTATTTTTGCAGATACGTATATCGAATATAACGAACGGTTGCATCCATACCTTTTTCTGATAAATGGGTTAACATATCGCAAAGCTGCTTTCTAGTTAAAGGATTCATAACATAAAATGTATCCGTTTTTTGATAGTACACCAAAGGTGACGTATCGTTGTAGTCATCCTTTAAATATACTTTGGATGCTGCTACCCGATCGCAAAACATCTCTACCACATATTTAATCGGCATCGGATTGGCGATGATCCCTTGTGGCGTAAAATCAACCCAATACTCCCAATGATGTCGATTGCGCCCCTTATGATGTAGCCAAGCTAAACTATATCCTTTTTTTTCTCGTTCTACACTATTCGGTGAACGACTTCCAATATAATATTTGGCACCTACCCGCAATTCGGTCCAACTATATTTTGACATATCATGCATAATACCCTGATAATATAGGCCAAAACGAAAACACAACTGACCAACATAAAATTTATGTCTTGTAACGGTTATAAGGTGATGCCATAATCGTGATATTTTCATCTTTCTTTCCCCTATTTATTAAAAAACAGATCCTGTTTTATATTCTCATCAAAATCCTCTATGGCTGGTAACTCTGCTAAGGAAGCTAGACCAAAGGTATCCATAAATTCTCTTGTGACACTATACAAGACAGGAAGTCCCGGCGATGATGCACGACCTACCTCTTTAATAAGTGCTTGTGCTAGTAACTTACGAACCATTGCATCACTACTAACGCCACGGATTTCTTCGATCTGTGCGCGCGTGACCGGTTGATGATACGCAATAATCGCAAGTGTCTCCAAGGCAGCATTCGATAATGTGCTTTTATTTTGTTTGATCATACGACTATAATATGCATGGTGAGTTGGCAATGTCGTTAATTTATAGCGTTCCCCCAAGCAAACAAGTTGCAATCCTTGCCAGGGGCGATTTTGATAGGCAAGCGTAAAGTCCTTATATAGTTGTATTGCTTCTTTTTCATCTATTGAGAGT
>CAKVJS010000017.1 GCA_934754755.1 uncultured Erysipelotrichales bacterium | reverse complement strand
CTTTCGAACAGCTTAATCGCATAATAGCGTTTTTGATTTTGGGCAATACTGCTATCCAATGAAGATTCAATTTTAGTTATGATTTCTTCTATTTCTTCTGTAAAGATATTTTGCATCGCATATTTTTTTGACTTAGCTGTTTGGACAGCAGTTTCGATTAATGCATCAACACCGTCTCCTTTTAAGGCTGACAGAGATACTACCGGGCATCCTAACATTTTTGAAAGAGCCTCTAACTTTATCGCATCACCATTCTTCTTTACAATATCCATCATGTTAACAGCGATGATAACCGGCACTCCAACTTCTAATAACTGTGTTGTTAAATATAGGTTACGTTCTAAGTTGGAACCATCTATAATATTAATAATGGCATCTATCTTTTGTGTTTGTAAGAAATCCCGTGCTACTACTTCTTCCAATGAATATGGTGACAAAGAATAAATACCAGGTAAGTCAATAATCGTTACATCTTTTTTCTTTTTTAGTTTTCCTTCTTTTTTTTCTACGGTAACTCCAGGCCAGTTTCCAACATACTGATTAGACCCTGTCAGTGTATTAAACAAAGTTGTTTTTCCACTGTTAGGATTACCCGCTAGTGCTATCTTGATTGTCATATTCTTCCTCCTAATATATTAGCATAAGCTAACCTTTGATTTAAAATAATAAGGGTGTACCCCCCCCTCTTGTATTATTCTACTTCAACCATTTCTCCATCGCTCTTACGTAAAGACAGCTCATATCCACGTACTTGCACTTCAATCGGATCGCCAAGTGGTGCTACTTTACGAACATAAATTTCTACACCTTGTGTAATTCCCATGTCCATAATTCTTCGTTTAATAGATCCGGAACCATGCACCTTTAATACTTTTACTGTTTGACCACAGTTGGTATCTTTTAATGTTTTCATACTACTCTCCTTCAACTCCTATATTAAGATTTTAATAGCCATTTCCTTACTAATAGCTATTCTTGAGTCTTTTACTTTGGTTATAATATTACCATAGCTTTCCGATACTAAAACGACTGTTTCACCCGCGTTAAATCCTAAAGAAGCTAAGAATTTTTTTGTTTCTTCTTTGCCACCAATTTTTTTGATCGTATGTTTTTCTCCAATACTTGCCATAGTCAAGGGCATATTGACACCTCCCAGAATTAGTCTACTCTAACTATAGATATATCATATTCCTTTATGGGTGAATTGTCAATACTACAAATTATATTTATTTTTAGCATAAAAACCTTATTTATTGTAACATATGATACAATTCACAAATTTACATGTAAACAAAAATAGGGTGCTATACCCTATTCATCACCAAAACAAACACCCATTTTCTTTGCAACTTGTACGTATTCTCCATGAGCATCGACTTGCTTTTGTTTTCCTACCTTAGCATCTCCAATGACTTCCTCTAATGAAGCATACGACATTGTTTCCCCTTGTAAGGTCACTACATTACCAAATTTCCCTTGATCAATCAATTCACAAGCTTTAGCGCCAAAGCGAATCGCTAAGATGCGATCATACGCTTGGATATCGCCACCACGAATAATATGGCCAGGATTAACGGAACGAACTTCATGATTGGGGATTTTTACTTCTAGATCTTCTGCAACCTTTGCTGCAATTCCCGAATATCGAATAGGATCTGGACTATCCGCAATGATTTTACCTATGACTTTTGTTCCATCCCGGTACTTAGCTCCTTCTGCAATCGCAATAACGGTATATGGATATCCCGCTTCATCTCGATGTTTAATAAAGGAAACAATCGCATCAATAGAAAAGGGAATCTCTGGTATCAAGATACAAGATGCATTACCCGCAAGACCTGCATATAAAGCAATCCATCCAGCATCCCTTCCCATCAGTTCACAACAAATAACCCGGTGATGTGATTTGGCAGTTGTCTGTAATCGATCGATAAATTGTGTGCCTACTGTCATAGCGCTAATAAATCCATAAGTTAAATCGGTACTCGGTAGATCATTATCCATAGTTTTTGGAACACCAATAACCCGCACCCCTTTTCGCGCAAAATCACGCGCACTTGTAAGCGAGCCATCGCCACCTAAGACAACTAATACATCCACATTTTCTTTCGCTAAATTATCAATACCCTGCTTTGATACATCACGCCGTACTTTATTGCCATGACCATCATCAACTAAATATTCAAATAAATTATCTTTATTAGAACTATATAAAATAGACCCCCCCTCTTTATAAATTTCCTCTACTTTTTGTTCTGTTAAAGTAACGTATTCATTATTGTATAGACCTCGATAGCCATAACTATAACCGATAACACTATAGCCATATTGCGAAGAGGCGATTTTGGTAATCGCCCGAATGACGGCATTGAGCCCAGGACAATCACCACCTGCTGTTAATAATGCGATCTTTTTTATATTTTCACCCATAATAACCTCCTTACTTTATTATAGGATTTTCCAAGTCATAATTCAATCATTTAGTTACCGTTTACATATAAAAACATAAAAAGAAGAGAATATATTAATTATACTCTCTTGTCTTCTTTATTTGGTTTAGCTTCTTCTTTGTTTGGTTTGGGAAGCAATGCTTTACGGGAAACATTCACGCGACCCTTATCATCAATTTCCGTTACTTTCACTTTGATAACATCACCAATTTTAATAATGTCGGATGGTTTTTCTACTCGTTCATGCGCAATTTGTGAGACATGCAACAACCCATCCGTTCCTTCGAACAGTTGTACAAAGGCTCCGTATTTTTCAACTCGAACTACCTTACCTTCATACACCTCACCTATTTTTGCTTTTTTAACAATCGTTTCAATAAGTGAAATCGCAATATCAATGGCATCCTGATCCGTATGGTAGATGATAACTGTTCCATCTTGTTCAATATCAATTTTTACATCCATTGATTTTTCAATAATTTCATTAATAACTTTACCACCTTGTCCAATAACATCACGAATTTGTTCGGGATCGATTTTCATCATATGTACTTTTGGCGCATAAGGTGATAAATCATGTCTCGGTTGTTGGATCGTTTGCATCATGTTTTCCATAATAGTAGCACGACCAATCTTAGCTTGATGCAGTGCTTCCGCTAAAATTTCTTGTGTGATACCATCAATTTTAATATCCATTTGTAGGGCGCAAATCCCTTTATCCGTACCAGCTACCTTAAAGTCCATATCACCTAGATGATCTTCCATACCTTGAATATCGGTTAGGATTGTATAATCCTCACCACTTTTGACAAGACCCATCGCTATTCCAGCAACCGGCGCATGGATCGGAACCCCAGCGCTCATCAATGCCATTGTTGAGGCACAGATCGATGCTTGGGAAGAGGATCCATTGGATTCTAATACTTCAGAAACAACACGAATGGTGTATGGAAATTCTTCTTCACTTGGAATGACCTGTAATAATGCTCTTTCTCCCAGTGCCCCATGACCAATTTCACGTCGTCCAGGAGCTCCCATACGGCCTGTTTCACCAACCGAATACGGTGGGAAATTATAGTGGTGCATAAAATGCTTTTGATTTTCTACCCCTAATCCATCAATTTTTTGATATTCTCCTTGTGCCCCTAGAGTACAAGCGGATAAGACTTGTGTTTCCCCTCTAGTAAACAAAGCAGATCCATGTACCCTTGGCAACAAATCGATTTGTGAATTTAAAGGGCGTACCTCATCAATTTGACGTCCATCCGGTCGTATTTTTTTAACGGTAATTAAATGGCGAACTTCTTTCTTTTCTATATCACTTACTATGATACCAACTTGTTTGAGTACATTTGCCTTTACTTCTGGAGAGGCATACTCCTTATTATTATATACTTCCATCGTTTCTTCTTTAATTGCTGCAATCGCTCCATAACGATCCAATTTCCCGGGAATTAATACCGCTTGTTGCATCTTGGCAGTTACTTGATCACTAACTTCAGAAAGCAAAGAATCATCAATGGTAAATAAAGGTATTTCCATTTTTTCTTTTCCACAGCTCTCTATAATCTTTTCTTGAAAGGCAATCAATTCTTTGATTTTTTCATGACCGAATTGTAAAGCTTCTAACATCGTTTGTTCATCGACTTCTTTAGCGTCCGCTTCCACCATGTTAATAGCGTCTTTTGTTCCTGCAACTTCTAAATTAATAATGCTTTGTTCCATTTGTTCGGGTGTGCCATTAACGATGAATTTACCATCAATGCAACCAACAATAACTCCCGCAATCGGTCCATGGAATGGAATATCAGAAACACATAAGGCTAAAGAGGCACCAAACATGGCAGCCATTTCTGGACTCGCATTTTGGTCAACGGAAAGTACAGTATTCACACTTTGTACTTCATTTCGAAAGCCATCCGCAAACAAAGGACGAATCGGACGATCGATCATCCGGGCGGTTAAGGTTCCATGTTCACTAGGTCTCCCTTCTCGTTTTAAAAAACCACCGGGGATTTTACCAACGGAATATAACTTTTCCTCATACGTCACCGTCAACGGAAAAAAATCCACCTCTTTAGGTGTTTTACCTGCAACTACGGTAGATAAAACAACCGTATCATTATATCGAACGAAGACCGAACCATTTGCTTGCTTCGCTAATTCACCAACCTCAACCGTTAGTGTTTTACCATAGAAATCTAAATTAAATACTTGTTTACTCATACTTTCCACCTCTTTATTATCTTACATATTATAGCATATAAAATGCGATAACAAAACATTTTCTTATAGAATATAATGGAAATGACGAAAATAAATGGTATAATAGATAAGAGGTGAAAAGAATGAACGAAAATGAAACAAAAACCTTAGAAATCTATCATAAGAAATTTAAGGCCGAACCATCCCTATTCAATGATTTTCAAGCCATGGATTTCATTAAATTACTAAAAAATGAGGGTCTAAATGAAGAAGCGATCGCCATTGGACGTGTATTTTTTAAAGATTGTCCTGAATTAGAAAAATACAAAAATCACTACGGATACGCTTTATATAATCAATATGTAAACAAGGAAATATCAGAATTAAAAAAAGAAGAAGAAGTTTTTTTTGATGCCATTGAAGAAATTGCATCGGTATGTAAGCAAGAAAAATACTCGCCGTTAGAACCAGCTATAAACAAGGCTATTAAATATATTTTGCATGGAAAACACATTAACTATGAAAAAATTCTATGGGCCTTATCTTTTCTTGATCCAACACAATTATCAAGCAATCCTTTTATCAATCCAGAAGGAAAAGAATTCGAATCTAAGAAAGAACGCTACTACCGCTTAACCATTCGTGCCTTATACGAAACAAAACAATATGCTTTATGTATTACTTGCGCGAATCAAGCCTTTTCATTGCCACTAAAATGGCACTACAACGCATTACCTTGGATGATGTATTATCGTGCGTGTGCACTAGTAGAAGAAAACCAAGCCGAAGAAGCAGAACGTGAACTGTTAAAACTACAAAACCGTATTCGCAATGTTAATTTCTATGAAATATTATACAAATTACACGCAAAATTAGAGCAATATGAAAAAGCAAATATATACTTACTTTATGATTTCTTTGAAAATGGCTTCGATGTATCCTTAATCCCTTTATATAAACGATTATTGGAAGCAACCATTCGAACAAAACGAGAAGATTTAATAGAGATTGTTGATATTTTCATTTCTAAGTTAGCCAAGGAAAATACACTGCCTTATCAAACGATGCAAGAGTATCCTGAAGATCATAAATATGCAGCACTTTCTGCCGATGAACTATACGATGGTATGTATAATATTATTATGAAAAACCTAAATGTATATGTTGCTCGTAATAAAGGAACGGTTGTTCATTATAATCAATCAAAGAAATTAGGTACCATTGGTTCCGAAGGTATTTTCTTCAAACAAACGGACTATGTTTATGATGATGAAGTACAACGCCATGATAGTGTAGAATATAGTGTATTACCTACGTATGATACAAAAAAAGATCGCCTTACTACAAAAGCAATCTTAATTATTACAACGGAAGAATATATCCATTTTGGATATTAATAAGCTATTGTCATTCGAATAGCTTTTTCTTTATGTAAGCACAATAAAACAGCACTTCCATGCTGTTGTATTGTGATACTGTGTTGTATTGTATTACCGTAGTATTAGCAGATAAAAAGTAAGGAAAATGACTATGCTTGAACTAATATGCAGTAATGACTTGTATTGTATTATAAGTATCATGACTAGAAATATATTTCTATATCCCATTGAAGTGTGCAGAAGCTATTGGTACCCTAATGTATGAGGGAGATCACACATTAGTTAGTTTATGCTAACCACTTCATACCTATATGATACACCTTATTTTTATAAAGTCAAGCAGTATCTTATTTTTATTTTTGCAAGATGAAAAAATGGCTCTAACAAGCCATTTTTATGCTTTATTTATTTTGTAATGACAAACAATCCATCCTTTTCTGGAATACAACAGAAGATATCATTGTAATTAGGATACCCTTGTTTTAGTAATTCATTTTCTAACCAACTTTGATCCTTACCCATCTTATATAAGGAAATATAATCTATATTCCCATCATCAATTAAAGCATCCGGTAATTCACTAATATTATCTTCCTTTGTAATAACCGAAAGCGCCCCATTGCGTTCCAATATCGCAAACGCTACTTGTGAAATACTTTCAATCGATTGACTCCGTAAGTGATGCATTAAATCTGATAAACTATAACGCAGTTTCTTCATTTCCGCTTTGTCTAATTTTCCGTTAAATATAATATATGCTGGTCTTCCTTCAAAGACATCCTTCGCTTTTTTCCAATGCATATTAATATGGGTAACAATTCGGTCAATGAATAATAACGATAGAGTGGCCACTACACTATGTACGAAAGATAATGTTTCACTTTCGATAGACATTACCATGATTTCTGTGATTACTAAAAAAACAACGAAATCGAAGACATTTAATTGGCTAAATTCTTTCTTACCAGCCAGTCTTAGAATAATCGTTAGAAATATATACGTAACAAACATTTTCAAAATGATATCTAATAAATTCAACCTACTCACCTGTTCTATTTTTCCTGTTACCTCATATAGTTTGTTAGGAGGCAATTATGAAAACCTATTTAAAAATATATGGAAAAACATACTGTTTTATTTTTGCTTTATTTCTACTGATTAGTCTTATCTTAGCCACTATTATATCTTTTATACAAATACCTAACACAATATATGCTATTGTAATACAGACCTTGTCGTATCTAACAATAGCCGGTAGTGCCGTTTATTTTTATAAACAAATCAATCATAGTTTACTACTTCATAGTTGTTTCTTCGCCTTTATCTATACGTTGCTTATCTTAGTATTACGTTTCCATGATATCAACATGATTACTATGTTAACACGCCCACTTGTCTTTGTTTTAACCAGCATTCTTTTACACTATATCGGTGGTTAGAAAGTAAGCAACAAGATCTCAGAAATGAGGTCTTTTTCATAAAAAAAGATGACCTACCGTCATCCTATTGTAAAAACTCTATATTAAC
Source organism: uncultured Erysipelotrichales bacterium (assembly GCA_934754755.1). GTDB lineage: Bacteria > Bacillota_I > Bacilli_A > Erysipelotrichales > Coprobacillaceae > CAKVJS01. The sequence continues at coordinate 4,836 of CAKVJS010000017.1, read as the reverse complement.
AATACGTACATCGTATGGATCCGCAACCCCAACAGTAACAATTTCATTTACACCGTGTCCAATGATAGCTTTCGCTAGTGGCGATTCATTTGAAATTTTACCATGTTCTGGATCGGTCTCGAAAGAACCAACAATGGTATATGATTCTGGTCGACCATCACTTTCTGATAAATCAATAATAGTAACCGTTGTTCCTGGTTTAGCGACCTTTAAGTCCATTTGTTCTTCAGAAATAATTTGCGCATTTTGCAACATGTAATCAATCTCTTTTACACGCGCTTCTAAATGGGCTTGTCTTTCACGGGCAGAGTCATAATCTGCATTTTCCGATAAATCCCCTTGTGACCTTGCTAATTGTAAGTCTTCAATAACTCTCGGTCTTTCAACAGTAACTAATTCTTCCCGTTCTTCTTTTAGTTTTTCATAACCGCTTTGCGTCAATAGTACTTTTTCGTGTTCCATACTTTCACCTCATGTTGTAAATATATCATAAATATAACGAAATGGCTAGCCTATTTCTGATTGCTTTGTTCTTGTTGTCTAACCAACCGCCCCATGTCTTCTTTATATAAAGGAGCCGTTGCTTTTATATATAAGATTTCCATTGGATGATTAGCCATTGTTACTTCTTCTTTGTTTTCATTATAGATAGCGCTAATACGCATCTCTATATTCGGATGGTTGGGTCCAAAGAATTCAACGATATCATCTTGTTTAAAATAATTTCTTTGTTCTACCATCGCTAATCCTGTCTTAGGATCATAATCTAAAACACGAATAATAAACTCTTGGGTCGGATGTTCCTCTCGATTGAAAAGTTGATCCTGTTTTGTTGGAATATGATCATAAAAAGCACTCGTTAATGAACGATTGGCAGCTTTCTGTAATTCCCATCGATATTTCTTTTCTTGTACAAACGTATCCGGACTTTCACAATAAGTATCGATTAATTTTCGATAGGTAGAAACAACTGTAGCAATATAATGCAAAGACTTCATTCGCCCTTCTATTTTTAAAGAATCCACACCCATTTCGATAAGGGAAGGGATATGATCAATAAGTGCCATATCCTTACTCGACATAGTAAAGGGAATATCACTTTCCTGATTGATCTTATGACCATCTTCATACATATCATATTGCCAGCGACACGATTGTGCACAACCGCCCCGGTTGGCATCCCGATTCGAAAAATAATTCGATAACATACATCTTCCCGAATAGTGAATACACATTGCACCGTGAATAAAATACTCGATATCCATATCTGTTTGATCTAAAATAGCTGCTAAATCACCTTTATCCACTTCTCTACCTAAGACAACCCGAGCGGCACCAATACTTCGATACCATTCGACAGCCTTGGTATTTAGAGTAGAAAGTTGCGTAGAAACATGAACCTCTAAGCGCAAGGATAAGGCTCTGGCAATCGACATAATATAAGTATCCGCCACAATAATAGCTGTTACTCCAATTTCATCTAGCGCTTGTAAATAGGCAGCAATACCTTCCAAATTATCATTGTGTAAAACAATATTACAAGTAACATGGATATTTGCCCCATGATTAGAAGCAAATTGTACGGCCTCTTTAATATCATCCAAAGAAAAATTCGAAGCATTAGAGCGCAAAGAAAATTCTTTACCGCCAATAAAAACAGCATCGGCACCATACATAATAGCTACCTTTAGCTTTTCTAAGTTTCCAGCTGGGGCTAATAGCTCCGGTTTTTTTATGATTTTTCGTTTTCCATTTTCTATCTTACTTACACTTCTCATTGGCCTCTCGCTTTCTCACATCTTCCATTTTATATACGGTTTGATCAAATAGAAAACTATGTGTATACGTAACGTTGGGTTGTATTTTTTCTAATGCCAGTACATATTCTTCTGGCTTATATGTGTCCTTTTTTTGATCACGCAAAGCCTCCTGGTACAGGGTAACAATATCTAATAATTCTTGTTCTTTCATATATAACGACTCTATCACACCAAAGGCAATGTCTCCCATTTGATCTAATACATCTACACTTGTTAACTGACCTTTGGTCACCATATGGGTTCCATAGGAATCTTGATAAATGTAACAAGGCTGCGCATTTTTTGCCTCCACCGTATAAACATGTTGGTTATGATCTGTCGTATGATCAATCGCATCTAAGTAGTTTTGTAGTAAATTCCGTTTGGAATGCGCCATATATTCCACACCATGAATTTGGATAAAGCAAGGCATATTTACTTCCTTTTGTATTTCTAACTTCTCACTAAGGGGAATTTCTCTTGCTAGGTAAGCACCCGAAACTCCTTCTGTATGTAAGTAACGAAGCGTTTGAAAATTTGTATTTAAGGTATCGGGTGCATAAATACATTCATATGGGTATTCGTTCTCTTTTACGATTTGTAGTACGGAAAAGTCTTGAAATAATACCCCTGCAATACCTACTGATGCTAACGTTTCTAAATGTTTGCTTAAAGCAGGTAGATATTTTTGTTCTACCAAGGCATTAACCAATACATAAATATGCGTAGGCAACGTACATATAGTAGCCAATTCTTCGTACGATACAGTGAGTGCTTGTCGCAATGAAAACTGCTCCATACCGACTGCTATATATTGAATTCCTAGTGCACTCAATTTTTTTATATTTGTTTTACTATTTGCCTGCACAAAAAGTTCCATTTATCATCTTCTCCTAATAATACATACACCATCTCCGACTGGATAGTAGTCTACCGTGTATTGTTCTTGGGTTTCTATCCATTGTCGAAAACGTTTAATTTTAGTAACTAACTGGCGTGTACCCCGATTTTTTATGTTTGGAATATCAGCAACCATGCCATGAAAATCGAGATTATCGACAATACAAATGCCATTTTTGCTTATATAAGGCATATATTTCTCAAAAAACTTTTGATACTGCGCTTTAGCCCCGTCGATAAATAAACAATCATACGAATCACGCGTTAACTTTTCACCAGAAAAAAGCAAAGCATCCGCTAAGTGAATGGTGATATTCTTCGTTTCCTCATATTTTTTTATATTATCAACAGCTCGATTGTATCGCGATTCATCTCGCTCTAAGGTTTCAACATAGAAATTTGGTAAATTGCCTGCCATCATTAAAGCAGAATACCCAATTGCACTGCCTATTTCCAAACAGGAATGACAATCGTATTGATAACACTGAGAAAGTAAAAACAGGATCCCATCTCGCTGCATAATGGGTATATGATCCTGCTTTGCTTCCTCTTCTAATTTTATATATTCTTTTTCTAATTGCCAAGCCATAAGCCTTTTTCCTTGTACTTTTTAATTTCACTCATATGTTGTTCGTAAGTCTTAGTATAAATTACCGTACCACCCTTAATCGCAAAGAAGTACAGATTATCGGTATTTTCATAATGTAAACACGCATCTATCGTTTCTTTAGAAACCGATGCGATTGGTCCGATTGGTAAGCCTGGGTATTTATACGTATTATATTTTGAATCGACTTGTAAATCACGATGGGTAAGATCTATTTTGGATTCCTTATTTGCATAATTTACCGTCACATCACTTTGTAATTTCATGCCGGTATCCAAACGATGCATGAATACGCCAGCTATTTTAGAAAAATCAGCCGCATGTAGAGATTCTTTTTGAACGATGGATGCAAAGGTTAAAAATTGATGCAAGGATGCTGGTTTGCCTTGTACTTGAAAGGATGCAATGGTACTTTTATATGGTTTTAGGTTTGTCTCCATCTGTTTTAACATTTGTTCTGTTATTTCATCAACCGATGGTTTTTCTGCACTAAATACATAGGTTTGTGGTGCAAGATAGCCTTCTAAAGGAAAGATCGTATGTTGGTCCGTAACACCCTCTAAAAACCAATATTTACTTGTTAACTTTTTCAGATACTCGGGATTATTCCAAGTTTGTAATACTTCCTGTTCCGTTGTTTGACTAATCGTTGCTACATTACGGGCAATGCTTGATAAGGTAGCTCCCTCGATTACCTGCATTTTAGTTTGCACCACATGCTTGCCATCTTCCATGGCTGAAAACAAAGCACTCATATTCATGTTTTTATTTAACACATACGTGTTTGCCTTAAAGGTATGTTTATGTAGCTTTAAATACACTTTGGCAATGGTTGGACTGGAGATGAGTCCGGCGTTATGTAATTGCTTAACAACCTCGCTAGTTCCCCCATGAATTTCTACCGTTACTGGGATATCCTCTTTCGACATCGGTTGTTGACATACTTGCCAAAACCATACTGCCCCGACGATAAGGACAAGTAGAACCCCCCAGCCAATGATTTTCTTTCTCGCTTTTTTCACACCCATCATTCCTCCTATAGTAATAAACATGACATATTATAGATGATTGTGTCAATATATTCAACTAAATCGCACGCTTTTTCCAAAGTATACCCATGCCTTTATCTTCTATTCGCATAAAAAAAAGCTAACAATCGTAGCTTTTTTCCTATGAACATCCGCATCCGTCTTCATTATCTTCACAATCGCAATCATCGCCACAATCACAATCCGAATCACAACATGCAAACTCTTTACTTTGTTCAATAAAGTCATAAAATGTATTTTCTACTAAATCCCATTCTTTAGGATCTTCGATTTCATATAGCTTACCTTCTTCATCATAAATCGATGCTTGAACGGTACGTTCTTCCTCTTCAGGATTGTAATATAAGACATAACTTTTATCAAAATCATCATCATGGAAGGTAAATAGTACTTCAAACTCTAATTCATTTCCATCCTCATCGGTTACCCGTATTTTATTTTCTTGCATAAATATCCTTTCTATGTACGATCTAAATATCCC
>CAKVJS010000016.1 GCA_934754755.1 uncultured Erysipelotrichales bacterium | reverse complement strand
GGCATATCTCATAGTTGTAGAAAATCATATAGACTAGAAAACTAAAACTGAGAATTGTGGATATTTTTTGTATAGTGTATATCCGTTATAGTTATAATCTATGTAAAAATATATTTATTTATTATAAAAATATTAAATATAATACAGTAATTTTGTAAAATAATAGACTATATACAATATGTATGTACTTACATATTGTAATGCGTTAACATTTTTATGTAATCGCTATTATTTAAATAAAAATTGTAGATTTGTTTTTATATAGCGAGGCATGATGCAAGTTATATTGCATATGTTAAAAATAATAAGGAGGCGAGGTGTAAGCATAAGAGTGACAGATTATGATGAGAATCAAAATCTAGAAAAGGAGGAGAAAATAATTATGAATATATTGTTATCGTGTGCCGGGGGCATGAGTTCATCTATGATTGCTAAATCATTGGAAGACGAAGGCAAAAAGCAAGGACAAGATTTTCATGTAAAAGCTACGTATATTGAGGATATTAAGGAGAAAATGGAAGAAAAGAAATGGGATATAATCTTGCTTGCTCCGCAAGTTCGATACCATCATCCAGTGGTAGAAAAAGAGGTGGGTAATGCGCTGCCGGTAGTGGATATTGAGGGTATTGAGTACACACCAATGGGTGTAAGTCAGCTTTATACAAAGGTTATGAATGCTATAAATGCACATCAAAAATAACAGATAAGGGGAAGACTAATGGAGAGGACAAAATTTAATACATTTATATCTATATTAGGTAAGATTGCGAATAATCGTTATTTAATGGCAATCCGAAACGGGATGAGTGTTATTATTCCTTTGGTTATCATTGGTTCATGTTTTACCATACTACTGAATTTTCCCGTCGATTCATGGAAGACATTTATTGCTCCTTGGGCTAGTAAATTATCTGTTGTTAGCCAATTTACTATGGATTTTATGGCAATCTTTGCGGTAATTGGTATTGTATCCAGTTTGTGTGATGTATATAAAATTAATAAGGTATCGACTAGTGCACTAGCAGTTACTGCGTTTTTGATTACAACGGTAACACCGGTAACTATTACACCGATTGCTGCTAAGGCAGCAAATTTAAGTGCTGGCGGGAACTTTTTGCCAATGGTTAACTTTGGTTCAAAGGGATTATTTACAGCTATATTAATCTCTATTTTTACGGTTGAGGTTGTGCGCTTCTTTGTTGTAAAAAAACTTGTGATTAGAATGCCTAATGGGGTGCCAGAAGCAGTGATTCATTCCTTTATGACATTAATACCGGGAATCTTTGTAATTCTTGTTGTTTGGACTTTACACGTAGCCTTGGGATTTGATGTTACTACCTTCTTACAATGGGTATTTTCACCAATACAGGCTTTTGCGGGAAATAATTTATTATCGGTCATTATTCCAATACTAGTTATTATGATTGTTTGGATTTTTGGTATTCATGGAATGATTATTGCAACTCCACTATTATCCCCTTTTTGGGTGAAAAATTTAAGTGCCAATGTAGCTGCCACTACCGCGGGTCACGCAATACCTAATTTTATGACAGAACAATTTTTTCAATGGTTTGTCTGGATGGGGGGTGCTGGTGCTACTCTTGGCTTAACCATTTTATTAGTATTCAAATCAAAATCAACTTTCTGCAAACAAATGGGTCGATACACCATCATTCCGGGTATTTTTAATATTAATGAACCGCTTTTATTTGGTATGCCGATGATAATGAATCCATATTTTGCGTTGCCGATGATTTTAGCACCTTTAACAGCCGGTTTTATTACCTATGTGGCTATGCAAGTATTACATTTAATTAGCTTTCCCATTGCCTTAGTACCATGGACACTGCCAGCACCTATTGGGGCACTAATGGCGACTGGATTTGACTGGCGAGCAGCCGTATTGGCTATTTTCAATATACTCGTTACAGCGATTATTTATTATCCATTCTTTAGGGCCTTTGATAAAAAAATGTTAGAACAAGAACAAGTAGGAAAAGGAGCGTAAAAATGCTAGGAATATCTGTATATCCATATAAAGAAAATATAGAAGAAACATTGTCCTATATAAAAAAAGCAGCCGATCTAGGATACGGCAGAATATTTACGAATTTATTAGAAGTAAAAGAAGACAAAGAAGCATTATTAGCAACAATGAAAAAGGTAATTGGCTTTGCTAGAGAATTGGGAATGGAAGTCGTATTGGACGTAAATCCCGCTGTTTTTGAACAACTTCATATTAGTTATCAAAATTTAGATTTCTTTGCTGATATGAATGCGACGGGTATCCGTCTAGATACAAGTTTTGATGGACTAGTAGAGTCTTTTCTAACATATGAACATAATCATTTGGATATTGAAGTAAATATTAGTAATGATACAGCATATGTAGAGAATATATTACGTTATCGGCCAAATGCAAAGAAATTAATTGGCTGTCATAATTTTTACCCACAGAGATTCACGGGTTTGGGTTATGATTATTTCAAGAAATGTTCGCTTAAATATAAAAAGTTGGGTCTTAGAACAGCAGCCTTTATAAACTCGCATGAAGCTAGCCATGGGCCACATCCCCATACAGATGGCCTGTGTAGTTTAGAGATGCATCGTGACAAGCCTATTGTAGTGCAGGCCAAACACCTTGTTGCATTGGGGTGTATCGATGATATTATCATCGCTAACGCTTTTGCGAGTGATGCAGAGTTAGAGGCCGTAAGTAGAGTAGAACAAGATCAAATAGTATTAGATGTAGTTTTTAATAATTCTGTGAGTCCAGAGGAAAAAAATCTTGTTTTACAAGAACAACATATTAATCGTGGTGATATTAGTGATTATATGATTCGCTCTACATTTATAAGATTAGCCTATAAAAACAAAAGTATTCCAGCTAATGGAACTCAAGATAAAGTACAGTATGGTGACATTACAATAGGTAATGATTCCTTTGGACAATATCGTGGGGAATTAAATATTGTTTTACAGGATATGCCTGATAAGGGACATTATAAAAATGTTGTTGGCCGAATTGTAGAAGAAGAATTGTTCTTGTTATCCTATATTAAACCGTGGACAAAGTTCCGCTTTAGAGAATTTCAATCGAAATAATATAGAAGGGTATAGTAGCATGCTATATCCTTTTAACATGCATATTTTGCCTTTTTGTATATATATGATGAATTTTATTAAATTAGGTATTGTATTTCATGGTAGCTGTGCTATAATAACTATGGCTTTAATAAGTGGCTAAGACAAACGAACGATATAACAATGCGGGTGTAGTTTAATGGTAGAACTTCAGCCTTCCAAGCTGACTACGTGGGTTCGATTCCCATCACCCGCTCCAAGCTTGAATAGCTCAGTTGGTAGAGCAATCGGCTGTTAACCGATCGGTCGTAGGTTCGAGTCCTACTTCAAGCGCCATGTGGCCCGTTGGAGAAACGGTTAACTCATATGCCTTTCACGCATACATTCACGGGTTCGAATCCCGTACGGGTCACCATTAAAATTAAATAGAAATATAGGTAAAATATTTATTGTTTTACTTTTTTTGTATTTTAAGGTTATTTATTTAGTAATCCATACAGAATGATATCATGGTATTGTTGATATTTGTATACATGTTCTTTTAATACACCCTCTTGCAAAAACCCATTCTTTAATAAAAGTTTTTGACTGGCTATATTAGCACGGAATACCTCCGCAACCATTTTATGAATAGAGAGGTTAGTAAATATATAAGGGATAAAGGTTTTGATCACTTGTTGCATAATTCCTTGATGCCAATAGGGTTCACCTAACCAGTAACCAAGAGTAGCGGTTGTTTTATATATATCTTTAGAAAAGGTAACGCCGATTGCCCCCGCAAATTGTTGATCTACATCGATCACAAATTCAATTCTTTCGCTGATAGATACGGTTAACATATGTTCAACCAATTTTCTTGCGGTTTCTAATGGATAGGGATACGGGAAATCATTGTGTAAGTATCTGGATACGGCGGGGTTATTCGCTAATGTCGCTATAGTCATCGTATCGTTTAGTTGATAAGGTCTAAGAGTTACATTCATTCACAATTGTATACGTACGTATACAATCCTCCTTTCTGCTTAGCTTATGATTACGTTAGTATAGAGTATGAAAAAATATTGCCGAAATGATAGAATAGTATTATATAATTTAATGGATCTATAAGGTGACTATAATAAGATTGTTAAATAGCATAAGTTATAGTACGATAATACAGACACGATAGGAGGGTTTTATGATGGTATTTCAAGTGGTCAAACTTATTATATATATTATTTCTATTTCTATATCTATGTATGGACTTAGTTGTTTTAACTTTGAGGGTATTGTGTTAAAACACAAGCTACGTCAGTTTTATGCCTTTTATTTTATTGCTTCTATAGCATTAGGATACCTATTTGCATCTTTTATTTTTGATTTTATGACGATTCATTTTTAGGCATACAAATCAGACATCCTCATATAGTTATATGAGGTAAAAAAGATGAAAAAAATATTTTGTAAAGTAAGTATTGTTATTATTATGGGATGTATTTGTTTCTCTGGTTTATCTGGACATAAGAAGACGGGTTCCATGCAGATAAGTGCATCTACCCCAAGTAATAAGGTAAAAGAGTATAAGGATAAAAGGGAATTACAAAAAACAAGGAAACAAAAAGCACAGTCTAATGAACTGGTTTCGGTTGCCATGCAGGATTCCACACAGACAATGGACATGGACACGTACTTGGTTGGGGTTGTAGCTGGAGAAATGCCAGCTAGTTTTGATATGGAGGCTTTAAAGGCGCAAGCCATTGCGAGTCGTACATATGTTTATAAACGTGGATTGATGGTGGACAACACAACCAAAACCCAGGTTTATTTAACCGATACGCAGATGCAAAAAAATTGGCAAGGAGAGTATCAGTCAAAAAGAGACAAAATTAACCAGGCCGTTAAAGCAACGCATGGCCAGGTTATGAAGTATCAAGGGGAGTATATCTCCGCTCTATTTTTTTCTAGTTCCAATGGATATACCGAAAATTGTAATGAGTATTTCGATGGGGGGGTAGTCCCGTATCTTAAGTCCGTATCGAGTCCATGGGATATTTCTACAGATCCCAAGTGCAAACGGGAAAAACGATTCACACTTGCGCAGTTGAAATCTATCTTTCATCAACAAAATATTACTTTCGGTGATATTTCATATACAAAAAGTGGACGGATTCATCAGGTAAAGGTGAATAATACAGTATATTCAGGTCGACAAATTCGTGAAATGTTATCTTTGCCTGCTAGTTGCTTTTCCATTGATAGAAAAGGCGACACATTTATCTTTAATAGTGTTGGTAGTGGACATGGTGTTGGTATGTCACAATATGGAGCGCAAGGTATGGCACTAGCTGGCCATGATTATCAGTCCATTTTGCATCACTATTACACCGATATAGAAATTGTAAATAACCAAGTATAAACTTGAAACTAGTGGTCATACTAGTTTTGAGGTGAGAAAATGAGGAACTTTTTACTTAAGAATAAAAAAATATTAGTATTAATTAGTATTGCTGTGATATTTTTAATCGGAATGGCAATTATTCAACTGGCTTTACAAAAATCAAAATCGTTTAAAGATGTTCCAGTAGTTAATGTTGACAAAGAAGAAGATACTAAAAAAGAAAAAGACCAGCCTACGGCTAATCAACAAAAAGAAGTATTACTGAAGCCCGCCGGCGAAGGTGTAGAACTGGTACGTTTCTTTTATGACAAAGCCTACGATGATGAAAAATTAAAAAATGCAATGGTATATTTCGAAGGAGTATATCGTCCTAACCAAGGGGTAGACTTTTCTAAAAAAGGTGAAACCTTCAATGTTACAGCAGCCATTAGTGGTAAGGTAACGAAAAAAACCAATGATCCTTTACTTGGCTGGGTGATTGCCATAACCAATGATACAGGAGTAACAACAACCTATCAGTCACTCAAAGAAGTCAAGGTTGAAAAAGATGCCATGGTTAAACAAGGGGATCTAATAGCTACAAGCGGTGAGAATGTATACGAGGCAGATTTAAAAAATCATTTACACTTTGTTCTTGAAAAAGACAATAAGACTTGTAATCCAGAAAACTTCTTTAATAAGGATGTAACACAAATCCAGGTTGAAAAAAGGTAATAGTGATAAACACTATTATTTTTTTATTTAACACATAAAATACAAGAGATATGGGCAAATTGTATAATAGTTGTGTTTTTGGTACATATTTGGTATATACGGTTGAAATATATCTTTGTAAAGCGAAAAATATATGTTACAATAGTTTAGAAATATAGGAGGTATGGAGATGGCATTATCTAAAGAAATAGGTATCGATTTAGGTACAGCTAATATTTTAATATACGCCAAAGGAGAAGGAATCGTCGTTAATGAACCTTCTGTTGTAGCTATAGATGATGAGACAAAAAAACCATTAGCGGTTGGTAGTGAAGCAAAAGAAATGTTGGGAAAAACACCAGGAAGAGTAAAGGCAATTCGGCCTTTAAAGGATGGAGTAATTGCGGATTTTAGAATTACAGAAATTTTAATTACTCATTTTATAAATAAATTAAACTTAAAGGGGATCTTTTCAAGACCAACAATTCTAATTTGTTGCCCTTCTAATATTACATCAATTGAAAAGAGTGCGATCAAGGATGTGGCAGAAAGATGTGGGGCAAAGAAAGTTTTTATTGAAGAGGAACCAAAAGTAGCTGCTATTGGAGCTGGCTTGGATATAGCCAAACCGACAGGTAATATGGTTATTGATATTGGTGGAGGAACAACAGATATTGCAGTATTGTCTTTGGGTGATATTGTAACTAGTAATTCACTAAAAATCGCGGGTGATATAATGGATGAAGAAATTATAAAATTCGTTAAAGATAAGTATAAACTATTAATTGGAGATCGGACTGCTGAACAAATTAAAATTGAAATTGGATCTGCTATTAAAGGCATGGATAAATCTTTAGAAGTTAGAGGTAGGGACTTAGTAACTGGATTACCGCATACCATTGTCCTAACATCCGATGAAACGGAATTAGCCTTACGAGAAACATGTCAAACCATTGTTCGTGAAACGAAGCATGTATTAGAACAAACACCTCCAGAATTAGCTGCCGACATTGTGAGTCGAGGAATTTTCTTAACAGGTGGCGGGGCCTTATTAAATGGGTTGGATCATTTATTAGAGTCCGAATTAAGTGTACCGGTATTTATTGCAGAGGATTCTCTAAACTGTGTAGCAAATGGATGTGGCGTTATGTTAGATAATTTACACTATGTAAAATAGGATATGGTTGACCATATCTTATTTTTATGTACAATAAAAATTATGGTATACTGTAAAGAGGGGTGACGATAGCATGATAATTCAACTATTTTTATCTTTTATAGTGACAATATTTTTTTCCAGTGCTTGTATCCCGATCGTAATGCGATGGGGGTACCATTTAAAAATTGTTGCAAGTAAAAACTATCGTACCATTCATAAAAAAGAAGTCGTCCGTATTGGTGGTTACGCTATTTTTATAAGTTTTTTAATTGGCAGTGTTATATTTCTAAAAGCAGATGCGCAAATCAATGCGATTCTTTTGGGTAGTTTCATTGTTTTTTTGGTTGGATTATATGATGATATTCACAATGCCTCTCCAATTCTTAAATTTTGCGTTGAGGTGCTAGCAGCATTACTCGTTATTATCTATGGAGGCATCTATTTACGAGGATTTGATTTTGGTCTAGAAGGACCGCCGATTATTCCCGGAATTATTACTATTTTATGGATCGTTGGTATTACTAATGCGATTAATTTCATCGATGGACTAGATGGATTGTCTGCTGGTATTTCCATTATTGTATTAATTACGATATCATGTACATCACTTACTTCTGGACGTACAGATATTGCCTCGCTTTCTTTACTATTAGCAGGTGCTATATTAGGTTTTTTATTTTACAACTTTCATCCCGCAAAGATATTTATGGGTGATTGTGGCTCGCTCTTTATTGGCTTTATGATTGCAACGATTTCTCTTCTAGGGTTTGGTTATAATACATCCATATTTTTCACATTAGGAGCTCCTATTGTTGTATTAATGGTTCCTATTATGGACACACTTATAGCGATTATGCGTAGAATGTTACAGCATAAAAAAATATATAAAGCTGATCGTCGTCATCTGCACCATAATTTAATGTTTCGTTTAAGGCTTGGACAAATCAAAAGTGTATTGGTTTTATATGGAGTAACAATATTATTTTCATTGACGTCTTTCTTTTATCTATATGATCAACTTTTTGGTACGATCCTGTTTATATTGTTAATGTTCGCCTTTGAACTCTTTGTCGAGATTACCAGTATGATCGGTCGAAAATATCGGCCTATGTTAACTATTATTAATATCTTTATACAAAGTGATAAGCTACCTAAAATTAAATTTGTCGACGAATATCGAAAAAATCATCCCCGTAGGCATAAAACAATGTGGTCTATCATTATTATCATTACGCTTGTCCTTGGCATTACTAGTAGTTATTATTATCTACATATTCCCAAAAAGGTAGAAACGCCAGTTGCTGTCTCTATACCTTATGTTAACGATGGAAAAAATGGTTTATTGAAAGTTATATATAGACAATTAGAACAGGCCTTCCAATCCCATCAAAAAGATGAGGAATGTAAATTAGTTGCGAGTTATTTTATCTGTGATTTTTTGACTTTTAAGGGCCGTGGTTTAGATGAAGTCGGTGGGATGAGTTATGTATATCCGGGATATCAAGAAAGTTTAAAAAAATACGCCTTAGAAGTACGTAATAATTATCCAGATGTAGAAATTGTAAACTATGAGGTTATTTCCTTTTCACCATCCAAAATGAAGGTTGTTGCGGATAAACAATATAATAATTATTATACTATCTTAATATCCTACCATTATAACAAAAGAATAACGGATATCAGTACTTCTGTAAACATTATAGTGATGCAGGAGGATAATCGTTTTTATGTGGTTGGGGTAGACCAAGTATAGTTATTTACATCATATTAATAGTGTTATAATCCTAATCAATGCACACCAATAGTGTGATGTGATGTTGTGTTTTATAAAAATCTATGCTATTATAGCAGAGAATTAATTATCGGAGGAGAAATTATGTTACAGACAATATTGCATGTTTTATTAGCTATCATATCGATTGTCCTAATAATTCTATGCCTTTTACAAAGCGGTAAATCAGAAGGTATTGTTAATGCTTTAACAGGACAAAGTTCTAATTTATTTAACCAACAAAAGGAACGCGGTGTAGAGCTATTAATATCTAGAATTACACTTACTTTAGCAATTGCCTTCTTTGTTATTTCAATTATGTTACGTATGGGGTAAAATAGAGCTTAGGCAAGAGCTCTATTTTTTAGTTCGCTGGAAAGGGGATAGACTAAATTATGAAAGATGAAATAATACATTTATTAGAAAATCCTACTTTTCAGTATCGGACGATCCATGAATTGGCAGAGTATCTCCAAATAGATAGTGCTGCTGCCTTTACTAGGCTTGTTAAGATGGTAAATGAATTAGAGGAAAAAGGTGTATTAACTTGCAGTTATAATCGATATTTTGTTGCTAAACAAATGCCACGATTAATTGGGACTTTATCCGTTAATAAAAAAGGATATGGCTTTGTCACGATTGATGAGGAGCATGATGATATCTACATTTCCTCTGAAAACTTAAAGGGTGCCTTTAATAAGGATACTGTTGCAATAGAAATTATGACTTCTTCTCGCGGTAATCGTAGTGAGGGTAAAGTCGTTGGCATTGTAAAGCGAGGACAGTCGGTATTTGTTGGAGAAGTAAAAAGAACTGGACAACAGTATTATGTTTTGGCTGATAATGGAACCATAACCGATCCTATTCATATTGACAAAGCACATTTACATGGTGCAGCACTAGGGCATAAAGTGGCTGTTGAAATCAGATCCTATACGCCACAATTAAAAGGTAATGTTGTTCGGGTAATTGGGCATAAATTAGATCCAGGTACTGATATTTTATCGATTGTATATGAACAGGAGGCCCCTGTCTCGTTTGAAAAGGAGGTTTTCCAAGAACTCGGTTCTATTTCAGATACAGTTAGTCCTAGAGATTTAGTAGGAAGAGTAGATCTGCGTGATCAGGTGATTGTTACAATTGATGGGGATGACGCTAAGGATTTAGATGATGCTATTTCTTTATGGCGGACTCCGACTGGTAATTATCAATTGGGAGTGCACATTGCGGATGTCTCATACTATGTAGCAGAAGGATCAGCGATAGATCAGGAAGCCTTAACAAGAGGGACATCAATCTATTTAGTAGATCGGGTAATTCCTATGTTACCACATAAATTATCCAATGGAATTTGTTCTTTACAACCCCACACGGATCGATTAACCATATCTTGTTTTATGGAAATTACCCCGAATGGAGAAGTTGTTGATCATGATATTCAACCAACTGTAATACATTCCAATGAAAGAATGACATATCATGCAGTTAACGCGATATTAAATAAGGATAGGGAATATCAACAAAAGTATCACTCTCTCGTGCCACTATTTTTTTTGATGCAAGAATTATCGCATATTTTACGTATCAATAGAAATGCACGTGGGGCTATTGATTTTGAAGTCAAAGAAGCCCAAGTGAAGGTGGATAAAAGAGGTAGACCATTAGATATTGCTATTAAGGAACGTGGCGAAGGGGAGAAAATTATTGAGGACTTCATGCTACTCGCGAATGAAACCATTGCTATGCATTTTAAATGGCTAGATGTCCCCTTTATCTATCGTGTTCATGAAAATCCAAAAGAGGCTAAACTACAACAATTTATCAAAATAATTCGGACAATGGGGTATACTATTAAGGGCTCTTTGGACACTTTATATCCGGGAGATTTAAAGTCTATTTTAGATGCTAGCAAGGATACAGAGGAACATACGGTTATTGCTACGCTACTGTTACGGTGTATGCAAAAAGCATACTATGATCCAACTTGTCTAGGACACTTTGGCTTGGCAGATCCTTATTATACCCATTTCACTTCACCGATACGGCGATATCCTGATTTACTCGTACACCGACTAATACGTGCTTATTTATTTTCCCCACAATTGTCACCTAAGCGAATGCAACACTATGCTTCCATCATTCCTTCTATTGCACAGCAAGCTTCCTATACCGAGCGACGTGCGATAACCATTGAGCGGGAAGTCGAAGATATGAAAAAAGCCGAGTATATGGAACAGTTTATTGGTCATGTTTTTGAGGGCATTATTTGTTCGATTACTAATTTTGGTTTCTTTGTGGAATTAGAAAATACGGTTAATGGGCTGGTACATGTTGATTACTTAACGGATGATTACTATTTCTTTGATGAAACTAACTTGCAATATATTGGACGCCATACTGGAAAACGCTTTAAAATGTCGGATACTGTTAAGGTAAAAGTAATTAGTGCTTCTAAGAAGGAAAAGCGGATTGACTTTGCTATTGTAGGTATGAAAAATAATAATGCGAGAAGAAAAAAGACACCTGTACAAAATCGTAAATTTCAAAGTAAAAAAGGAATGCGTCCAAAAAAGAAAAAATCCTAAGTAAGAGGGGAGTATGTCAATGAAGATTATTATCAATAACAAAAAAGCATATTATGATTATTTTATTGAGGATACTTTTGAAGCGGGCATTGTTTTACAAGGGACGGAAATTAAGTCCATTCGTAAGGGTAGTGTTAGTTTAAAGGATGCTTTTGTACGAATTAAAGGATATGAAATCTTCATTGAAAATATGCATATTGCTCCTTATGAACAAGGCAATCGATTTAATCATGAACCCTTACGTAATCGCAAATTACTATTACACAGAAGGGAAATCTCTAAAATTGAAAATATCTTAAAAGGCAATAACTTGACAATGGTACCAACTAAGTTGTATTTTAATAAGGGAAGTAAGGTAAAAGTTGAAATTGGTATTGCTAGAGGAAAAAAACTATACGATAAGCGTCAAGATATGAAAGAAAAAGATGCGAAGCGAGATATGGAAAAAGCACTTAAGAATTATTAAGGGGGCGTCTTGGATTCGACAGGGATATGTTTGACCTTAACTGCAGCCGTAGTCGTACGTTAAACGTTTTTATCAATAACTGGAAACAGACAAACAAATTATTCTTTCGCATAAGTCGACATAGACTGGAAAGTGCCTCTACTTAGTGTTCCTATCACTTTGTAACAGGTATGATAAACTATAGGATATAGAATATATATTGCCTGTGGGTATATTCCGAAATGAAACAGGATCGCTAGGTGCACTTTTGCTTATTGTCATAGCCTAGTTAAATACAGATAATAAGCTAAGCTGTAGACGTTTTGGAGGGACTGTTTTTGGACAGGGGTTCGATTCCCCTCGCCTCCACCATTTAATTTAAACACTGATACAATCAGTATTTTTTTATTTTATAGGTGATTTGTCAAATTAAGTGCAACACCTAATGTAAGTTAGAGTTGTTTGATTACTTCATTGGGTGTTTTATA
>CAKVJS010000015.1 GCA_934754755.1 uncultured Erysipelotrichales bacterium | reverse complement strand
GAGTTTTATCAATTGTAAATAAATATTAAAATATTAATTCAGCTATTTATTTTGTTGTAAATGCAATAAAATTTTGGTATTATCTTAGAGAATGAAAGGATTATTTATATGAAAGATGTTTTAAGAGATGTGGGCACTATTGCAAGAGCACTAGATTCCATAGCTAATATTGAGTTCAAAGATTTATCACTTACTAAAGGACAATATCTGTATCTAGTTCGAATTTATGAAAATGAAGGTATTATTCCTGAACGATTAGCAGAATTAATCAAAGTTGATCGAACAACTCTATCAAGAGCAATAAAAAAACTAGAAGGAAATGGATTTATTGAGAAAAAACTAGACAGCCAAAATAAGAAGATTAAACATCTGTATACTACAGATAAAGGGAAAGATGTCGCCATTTTTATTCTTAGGGAAAATGAATACTCCAATAAAGTAGCACTTAAAAGTTTTTCAAAAGAAGAAATAGCGCTAATGCATAAGTTATTATCAAAAATGAAAAAAAACATTGAACTCGATTGGGATTTTGTAAAGTCTGGAAACAAACGTAAATATTAAAGGAGATGGACAAATGGATAATTTAGAATTAATGGAATGTACTCTTTCTTACATAGACACCTTACATGCAATTAGTATTGAAACATTTTCTAATACATTTAAAGAACAAAATTCTGAAGAAAATTTAACAAACTATCTTGAAAAGGCATATAACAAAAATAAATTAGCAAATGAGCTATCAAATCCCAATAGTTCCTTTTTCTTTCTAAAGAAATCAGATCAAATTGTAGGATATTTAAAGATAAATATAGAAGATGCACAATCAGAATACGTTGCTGATAATGCTTTGGAGATTGAAAGAATTTATATTAGAAAACAGTACTTAAGACAAGGTTATGGAAAGTATTTGTTCCATATTGCAGAATCATTAGCAAAGCAGTATAAAAAGGAAACTATTTGGCTAGGTGTTTGGGAGTATAATCAAAATGCGATTATGTTTTATAAACAAATGGGATTTAAGCAGATTGGGACACATTCCTTTTTAATGGGTGATGAAAAACAGACAGATTTAATTCTATTAAAAGAATTACAAAATATAAAGATATGAAAACACGAATAGTGTAACATTAGGACATAGAGCTCGCTTCATAGGCAATACGAAGCATGGTCTATGTCCTTTTTGTTAGTATATATTATAGATATATATAAAAAGGAGGTATCCCTCCTTAGATTTTAGCTTTTTTTACGAATCTTTTTACGAATGTATAACACTATAAACAGAGCCGAAAAGGCCATTATAATCAAATATAAATAGGGTGAAGTAATGATATCGCCAGTAGCAATTAAGGGTTCTTTTACTTTCTTACTCTTATCTACCTTTTCTACTTTATCAATTTTATATACTTTTTTTATCTTCTTATCCTTCATTGTAATATTTTGTTGATTCGTAGCCGTAAATATAATATCCTCACTTGTTTCATATCCATTTGGTGCTTGTTTTTCCTTTAGTCTATACTGGTGTTGACGCAATAACCCATCAATTTGATGCGGTTGTGTAGTTGTCGTCCAATTTTCTATAGATGTATTATCTGTATCATCATAGAGCTCTAACTTTGCCCCTTCTATCAGTTCTCCTGTATCACTATCCTCTTTAGCAATACTTGTACTCGTTAACTCATTAGTAAAAGTTAGCTCTTGGTTATATTCCTTTGTTTTACCATCTAATTCCATAAAAGTAACTATTTGTTCTGAGGCTAACTGATACTGATAAGATGCTTCTACCTCCTGTACACTATAGGATATATTTCCTGTACCTAAAGGCAAATGAGATACCTCAATAGATCCAGTAGTGGTTATTGTATATAACCCATCTTCACTTTCCGGGTTTCGCAGCCAACTTCCTTTATTTAGAACAATCTCACCCGATGTTGGATTTATGATATCACTATTTGCAGTAACCTTAAATTTCGCATAGGAGTTTACATCATCACCCTTAAATGATTTATGGATGGTAAGCTTGCCTTCGGGTTGATCATTGCGCACATCGACTGTAAAAATGGGTGTTCCGTGATTATCTACCTCTTCGCTTACTCTCCCTATTGTAACGCCAACTGGTTCACCAATAATATACCCTTCTGGCGCCTCTACTTCATGAATGCTATATTGGCCATATTTTAGTTTTACTGGAATAAGCACCTCTCCTTGTTCATTCGTTTCAAATGTATCAACTTTAGTTTCACCATCCTGATGAATTACTTCTTGATTTTTATCATCATAAATTTGAAACTTTGCATGTTTCCTTCTAATGATTTCTCCGGTTTTTCCATCCTTCTTAATAATCCTTAGACGAGCTTCATTTTTCTCAAATCTAATTTCACATGTATCAATCATATTATTGTGTAAAACAGATACTGCTTGACTGTCTCCCTTTTTAACAATTAAATTAATACCCTTATTACGTAGATTCTTTTCTAGTGTGAGCTTGGAAATCCTAGGGCTATCATTATTTACAAGTACATGCAGTTCATCCCCTTGCACAGTTGCCTGCAACCCTTCTTTCGAAACAATATTCATATTTTGAAATACACTATCCTTGAATATCGTCGTTTGTCCAGTTATTACTTCTTGCACCGTTCCACAAAATTTACTCTTAGTATGATACTCCTTGATTTGTTGTAAAATAGTATTTTGCCAATCTTGTTGACTCTCCTTTGTAGGGTACTTTTTAGAAGCATAAAAATCGGTAAAGCCGAGAGATTGCCAAATAAGATTTTGTACTAATGCATAATTTTCATTACTTGGATTGTTAAAATAACCAAAATTTGCGATGAGTGATAGCTCACGTACCTGCGTATCCGTAAGACCTATATCACTGCTACTTATATCATGGTTTTCTCCTAAAATAACATGTTTATCTGCTTGCAAACACCAGGCCACCTCATCATTAATTTTAATGATTGGTAAATACCCTTTTACTCCGCCATTTCCCGCCATCGCTTTCCATTCATAATCTAAGGTATACGACACTTTATAGCCCTTTGCATTGATACTTTGACTGCCATACATTGCCACTACAAAACTAATAATAGTAAAACACATAAAGAACTTCTTCCAATTCATTCTTTTCATTTTTCCTCCTATTGACATATTGGATATATCTTTTTCTATATGTCTTTGCATATTTGTCTTACGCACTTGTATACAGTCTTTTTCTATGTGTTACTTCTTTTATTTACATGCATAATTTTGGATATAAAAAAAACATAGAGCATAATGCTATCTATGTTTAAATTGTCTTATACTTTTATCATATATATATCCATTCTCTGTTACTCGAGAAACAATTTCATCTGGATTTTCATCCTGTGTTTCAATTATATGTTCCACTGACATATCTTCATCACGTAACTTAGTATTTAAATAACTCACCAACATATGAATATCTTTAGGTAGCACTATATCTCACCTGCCTTTTGTAATTTATGTAAGTAATTCGCAATGCCTTCGTCATCATTGGATGAAGTTGTTGCTGCAGCTACTTCTTTTGCCTCGGCAACAGCATTCCCCATAGCAACACCTAATCCCGCATAACGAATCATGCTTACATCATTATACCCATCTCCAAATACAATTAACGATTCTTGTTTGATTTTTAAAATTTTTATTAATTCCCCAAGAGAACTAGCCTTGTCCACACTATGTGGCATAACCTCGATAAAATATGGATTTGACCGATACATCCATACTTCTGGAAAGGCCTTTGACAGCGGATCTAATACTTTCTCCATATACGCAGGATCACCGGTTAATAATACTTTATTGACATCGATGTCTATTTCATCAATCAGATTAGACACTTCTTTTATTGGCATACGATTGATTCTCGCCTCTAATTGAACATATGTATCATCTCCATCTTCGGTAATAATAGTATCATCTTTATAGGTAACTACCGAAAGATGATATGCCTTTGCCTGTTTATAAATACGATGGGCTAACTCCTTTTCGAGTGTTGCATTATATACAATTTCCTTTGTCGTACAATTTTGAATACAAGCGCCATTGAACGATAAGGTATACCCACCAAATTGGTCAAATAGTAACTCCTTCGCTTCTTCCTGCATTCCCCATGTAGGTCTTCCCGAGGCTAACACTACTTTTACTCCTTTCTTCTGAAGTTGAATTAGTATTTTCCTGGTTTCTGGCATAATTTCTTGTTGTGAATTCTTTAATGTTCCATCTAAATCTAGTGCAATTGCTTTATATTTCATTTGTGTACCCCGTTTTTTATTATAGAGTAGAAAACACAATTTATGCAAGGGCTAAATAAAAAGCAGGGGTCTACTAATCCCCTAACTCATTTTTACATTCTTTAATTAATGTTTCTAATTGTTTAAGAAATTGCTTTCGATTCTCTTTTTTGCGCTTCGGTGGTCCTTTATGGTGATTGCCTATACGCCGTTGTCGATGTGATAAGTACCGGGTTACCAACAAAGTATCTAGCGTTCTGGCATCTAAGCGTAATCCCGATACATGCAATACTTTTGCCCCCTGCGTAAGCAACAAAGAAGCAAGACCATAATCCTGTGTAATCACTATATTTCCTTTTTGTACATGTTTTAAAATCATTAAATCAACACTATCTGCGCCTATTTCACAATATACTGTAGAACACAAATATTTACTTACATGGGCATAATCAATATATAGGGTTACCTGGCAGTCATACGCATCTGCTATTTCTAAAATACCATCCATATCAGGACATCCGTCACCGTCTATTAAGATATGCATAAACCTGATATCGATAATATCAAAATCGCCAAGAATCCTCCAACAAAACCGCCTAAGTATCCCGTTTTAGTTATTTGCGGTCGCCACACCGAAAGAAAAAAAGTAATACCTATAACTGGAATCAAATACTTTAAGAGAGATGTATCTGGCATAAGAATAGCAATGGCTAGTAAAGCACCTAAAAGTCCATTAAAAATTCCTCCAGCACCCAAACTGATAATCGTCTCCATAGAGCGTTTCTGCAGGCAATAAATTGTTATCATTGTAACTAAACAAGCCATTAAAATAATATAACTATAGGCCAGCCAACCTACATATTGTTCGATAAAATTACCAACATAGTATATGGCATATACATTAATCCATAATTGCCAAGTATCAATATGAAGAAAATTAGCTACTATAAACCGCCAGTACTCATTTTCCTCCTCAATTAAGGGTCGATATAAAGCACCACAAGTAATAGCTAGCGACAATATATCATATCCTTTTTTTTGTTTATAATGTATGTACATAAACAGTCCGATACAAATTATAATGATTACTCTGGTTATCACTTTATCACCTATCTTACTATGACTTTACGAGATCTCTGGGTCATTAGATTATTATCGTCCACTACCTTATATATTACTTCATAGATTCCCTTTTCTTTGGTGTTAACCGTATTGCCAATAATAACAATGTTCTTGGTAATATCTTGATTATCATTGTTATATGCATTAACCCCTTGCATTGGATCAAACACACTACCTACTTTTATGGTTATTTCATCAACACCCTCTAATATAGGCTTGTCACCTAACCGACCAACGATTATTTTAACCCGAAATTTCGGTGATCGATTTCCTGTCTGGTCTTTAGCGATCAGGTTTTCGATATACTGTCCATCGGTACTAAATGCTTTATGACTAACTAAACTACCATCCTCATTTAAGAAGTAGGCATGAATCTTTCGAGTCTTATCAAGGATAGTTAGTACATCGTTAGCCCATACTTCTGTATTTGGATTTACATGAAGTTGCACCCGTTTCGCTTTTGCCATTGGTTTAATTGGTTCAACAACCTTAATCGTAAAGCGATAGGCTCTTTTCATATAGTTAATACTAGCCGGATATACACCTGGTGATTCTTTAACACTAGACATATCTAACATAGCTTTATCAATGATTGTCTGGGGCGCTGAAATATAGTCTTCGACATGCCTCGACACTACATCCTTTTTATATTCATAAACGAACACCTTTGCCTTTAGTTGTATTGGCTTAATATGCAGCGTCATAATAGTAAATAATGCGCTTACCGCAACAAAAAACAATGTGGTTCCCTTTGTAATTTTATGCTTCACGAGTGATCACCTATCCCTATCCTAAAGTATAACACTTTTTTTATACAAATATGGTAGAATAACAATAAATACTGCATTATTCATCCCGATAGTAACAAAACTAGAACAAATAACATATGATACTATGGAAAGAGATGAGACAATATGTATAATAATGCATACTATGGTTACTCGGACAATTCTTTAATTTACGTTATATTAGTACTTTTCATTCTCTGTTCCCTTACAATGTATATACTATAAATAACCAAAATTAAACCTTACTGTCCATACTTATAAAAATGCTTGTACAAGCATTTTTTTCTATTGCGCAAGCCTCTGCAGTACTTTATCTTTTCCTAATAAAACGATAGTACTAACTAGATCCGGCCCATGCATTGACCCAGAAACTGCGATACGCAAAGGCATATATAACATCTTACCTTTGACACCAGCTTCTTTTTGCGTCTTTTTAATGGCTTGCTTAACCGATTCTTTAGTGAATTCACTATTTTCCATTATTTGTTTTCTAAATACAGCCAAAGTAGTAGGAATACTAGCTTCTTCCATAAATTGTTTTTCTTCTTCCTGTAAAGTTACTGCCGTTTCGAAGAAAACCTTGGTCAGTTCAACGATTTGCGCTCCATAAGATAATTGTTCTTGATAAATGGATACTAACTCTTGTAGCCAAGATGCATCAATCCCTTGTAAATCATATGCTTTTGCAAGGAATGGTTGACATAGATTGACCAGTTCCTTGATTGGTAATGCATTAATATAACGGTTATTTACCCACATTAGCTTACTCTTATCAAACATAGAGGGCGATTTCGATAATCGATCCGCATCAAATATAGAAATCAATTCTTCCTTCGTTAGAATTTCTTGTTCTCCTTCTGGAGACCATCCTAACAGAGCCATAAAGTTAAACATAGCTGGCGCTAGATACCCTTCTTCTTTATATTGTGAGACGAATTGCATAATGGATTCATCTCGCTTTGATAATTTCTTTCTTTCTTCATTAACAATCAATGTCATATGTCCATATTGCGGTGCCTGCGTATCTAACATATCAAAAATCATCAATTGTTTAGGGGTATTACTTAAATGTTCTTCGCCACGAAAAACATGCGTAATATCCATTTTATAATCATCAATAGCGACCGCAAAATTATACGTTGGAATGCCATTAGCCTTTACAATAACCCAATCACCGATATCCTCCGAAGCAAAACTAACCTCTCCACGAATAATATCATGGAATGTATACACCTTGTTTTTCGGTACACGAATTCGAATAGTATAAGGCTTACCTGCTGCTTCATTAGCTTGTATTTGTTCCTCCGTAAGATGTGTACAAGCCCCATTGTACATCGGCGCTTTTCCCATTTGCGTTTGTCGCTCATGCTCCGCTTCTAATTCTTCTGGGCTGCAAAAACATTTATACGCTAAACCTTTTTCCAATAATTGTTCTACATATTCTTGATATAAGGAAAGTCGTTCCATTTGTCGATATGGCGCATAGTTTGCGTTTGGATTTTCTGGTGATTCATCGGGTATAATACCTAACCATCGCAAATTATCCAATTGGCTATGTTCCCCACCTGCTATATTTCTTTGTATGTCAGTATCTTCAATACGAACAATAAAATCTCCTTGGTGGTGCTTTGCGAATAAATAATTAAATAAGGCTGTTCTAGCTCCACCGATATGTAAATGCCCGGTTGGACTTGGCGCATACCGCACTCTTACTTTTTTCATCTTCCTATCCTCTTTTCTTTAACATGACGACACACTGTGCTTGTGCACCTTCTTGTCTACCAATATATCCTAAAGATTCGCCCCTAGTAGCTTTAATATTTACTTTGTCCATGGAACAATCTAAGACGCTACTAATATTTTCCTTCATAGAAGGGATATAGGGTGCTAACATTGGTTTTTCAAGTAAAACCGTAGCATCCATATTATTAATGATATACCCTGCTAGGTCCATCATTTTTTTTGTTTCTTTTAATAATACTAGGGAACTAATCCCTTTATAGGTAAGGTCTCGATCGCTAAAGTGTTTACCTAAATCTCCCAATCCTAAAGCACCGATAATGCTCTCCATAATGGCATGTACTAAAACATCGGCATCACTATGTCCGCCTAATCCTTTATGAAAAGGAATTGTAACACCACCTAATATAAGTTTTCGATTATCCACTAAAGGATGGATATCAATCGCTTGTCCAATTCGATACATCTTACCACCTCATCGCTATTTTAGCATACTACAGAGTGATTATCTACATAAATAAAGATAAAAGCCATCGGATCGATGGCTCTTTTTATGTAAACTAAATATATCCTTTGGCTTTGCATGCAGCACTAATAAAACCTTGGAATAAGGGGTGTGAACGATTTGGCCGCGATCCAAATTCAGGATGAAATTGACTGGCCATAAAAAATGGATGATCGGTTAATTCAACAATTTCTACTAGATTACGTTTTTGATTTACGCCTGAAATAACAAGTCCATTTTCCTCTATCCTTTGACGATATGCATTATTAAATTCATAACGATGACGGTGACGCTCGACAATTTCTGTCTTGCCATATAATTTATGGGCATTGGATCCTTCCTTTAAAGAACAATGATAATCCCCTAGTCGTTGCGTTCCACCTAAGGACTCTAAGTTTTGGTCTTCCATTAAATGTATAATTGGCTCTTTCGTTTGTGCATCAAACTCTAGACTCATAGCCTCTTGAATCGAACATGCATGACGCGCAAATTCCATTGTTGCAAGTTGCATTCCTAAACAAATGCCTAAGAAAGGAACTTTCTTTTGGCGGGCATAGTGGATAGCTTCCATCATTCCTTCGATACCACGGCGACCAAAACCACCAGGGACAATAATCCCATGAACATGGCTTAGCGTTGATGCAACGTTTTCATGTGTAATTGTTTCAGCATCAATCCATTCAATATGCACTTTACTATTTTCATAGTAACCGGCATGATGAAGCGCTTCATTGACCGATAAATAAGCATCCGGTAATTGGACATACTTTCCAACTAGTGCAATCGTTACTTCCTTATCGACATTTTTAACTCTTTTAACTAAATCCTGCCATTCTTCCATCGATGCTTTTGGACAAGATAGTTGTAAATGTTCGAGAACTAAGTCATCCATATTTTGTTTTTCCAACATAATTGGTAATTCATATAATACTTCAACATCATAATTTGAAATCACGGCATTTACAGGAACATTACAAAACAATGATATTTTTTCTTTTAATTCATGATCAATATGCTTCTCGCTACGACATACAATAATGTCTGGTTGAATCCCATATCCTCGTAATTCCTTAACACTATGTTGCGTTGGTTTTGTTTTTACCTCATGACTAGCACCAATATATGGTAGTAATGTAGTATGGATATATACTGTATTATGATACCCCAAATCCAAGCGTATTTGACGAATCGCCTCAATGAAAGGCAAACTTTCAATGTCTCCTACGGTACCACCAATTTCTGTTATCACTACATCCGCTTTGGAACTTTTTCCCGCCGCATAGACGCAATTTTTAATTTGATTCGTAATATGTGGAACTACTTGTACGGTTGCCCCGAGATAGTCGCCACGTCTTTCTTTTTTAATTACTTCACTATATATTTTCCCGGTTGTAACGGAAGAATTTTTATTGAGCTCTTCATCAATAAACCGTTCATAATGGCCTAAGTCTAAATCAGTTTCAGCTCCATCGGCAGTCACAAAGACCTCCCCATGTTGATAAGGTGACATAGTTCCTGGGTCGACATTGATATAAGGATCTAGTTTCTGCATGAAAACTTGTAATCCCCTCTGTTTTAACAGTCGACCTAAGGAAGCTGCCGTTAACCCTTTTCCAAGCCCCGATACAACACCACCAGTAACGAATATATATTTAGTCATATGTTTCCTCCATTCAAACAAAAAAAACCCTTTGCAGGGTAGACACAGAGTGCCCTTTTATATTCTAACAAAGAGTTTAATCTAAAGCAACAAATTTTTATATGATTTAAGATGAATTATGCGTGTACACCAATGCTTTTTACCGCTTCTTCTAATTGTAATAAGGCTCTTTCAATCACTTTACGAGGCGCTGCTATATTGATTCGTTCACACCCTGCACCCTCCTTTTTACAAAATATATATCCTTCATCTAGCCAAAGCTTAGCCTTTTCCAACATAAACTTTTCTAATGCATCACAATCCATGTGTAAAGCGCGACAATCCAGCCATACAAGATATGTTCCCTCTGGCTGTATCATCTTTAATTCTGGTATTCTTGTTTGTAAAAAATCAGACATGAAATGGATATTTCCTTCCACATATGCAATCATTTCATCGCACCAATCTTCACATTCATTATAAGCTGTTTGGCAAGCAAGAAGCCCCAGCAGATTTGGTTGTGATATTCCACTTTTATCGATTTGACTCTGTAATTGGTTACGGATTTTTTCATTAGCAACTATGATATTTGATGTTTGTAGTCCAGCCAAATTAAAGGTTTTACTTGGCGCTGTAAAAACAATAGAAAACTCTTTAAAGGATGGATCTACGTTATAAAACGGAATATGGGTGTGCCCTTTGAACACAATATCCTGATGAATCTCATCACTAATGACTATGACATTATGTTTTTTACAGATATCCCCTAATCGTTGTAATTCCTCCTGCGTAAAAACACGACCCACTGGATTGTGTGGATTACAAAGGATATAGAGCTTGACATTATGGTCAATTATCTTTTGTTCAAAATCTTCAAAATTAATAGTATACTTAGAACCATCATAGTTCATATGATTTCTAATAATGCGTCGATTATTTAAAGCAATAGCAAAGTCAAAAGGATAATATACCGGCTTTTGGATAATGATACTATCCTTTTCCTTCGTCAGTGCATTAACTGCAATTTTCAAAGCTGCTACCACACCCGGTGAGGTAATAATCCAATTGGAATCAATCTGCCAATGATGACGCCTGGACATCCAGTTTACAACAGCCTCTTTATACGTATCACTGACCATTGTGTATCCATATACCCCATGATCGATCCGTTTATGCAAAGCATCCATAACTGGCTTAGGTGAGCGAAAATCCATATCAGCCACCCACATAGGTAAAACATCTTTTGGCTTTCCCTGTGATTCAAAACCATCCCATTTTACGCTATCTGTTCCCCTACGATCAATTATCTCATCAAAATCATACATACCTTTACCCCCTATATATTTTAGTATAACACTTAGAAGTCACAGATGTAATGGAATTTATTAAAAAAACAAAACATACTATTACTCGATAAATATCGCTATACTTTAGTTTTTATTCATTTATTATGTAGTTTCTCTTTACATTGTAGTAATTACATGATATATTGTACAAGTATTTATGATCCGCTAGCTCAGCTGGTAGAGCATCTGACTTTTAATCAGAGGGTCAGGCGTTCGAATCGCCTGCGGATCACCAATATATAAAACAGCAACAAGAGATACTTGTTGTTTTTTTATATCAGAAATTAGACAATAAAAAAACTATTATAATAATTATAATAGGTCATATGTATATTTGGTGGAGCCTAGCGGGATCGAACCGCTGACCCCCTGCGTGCAAGGCAGGTGCTCTCCCAGCTGAGCTAAGGCCCCTCTAAAGCTTATTTAAATTAATTAATGGTGGGCCTGAATGGACTTGAACCATCGACCTCACGCTTATCAGGCGTGCGCTCTAACCAGCTGAGCTACAGGCCCATTAATCAACTGCTCACCTATAATATCATGACTGAATATACAAGTCAATACTTTAAATAAAAAAATAATGGAGCTTTATGACTTTAGCTAATAAACACAATAATAATCACTATATATACAGGATATAATACTACAAAAAAATAGCTAGGCTCCTTCTATAGTCAATGTAAACATTTTAATAAAGCAATTCTAACAGTGTTTGATAGTGTATAAGTGGTAATCGCTTAGATATATCCTTTTAGCTATGCTACAAAGAGAGGAATTGTTGAGGTTATATTAGCCCTAATACAGACACTTTATTATTGCATGAATTAAAAAGACTGTTAAAGAATGTAGAAAAGAAGAGTGATCGATCTTCTTTTTTAGGAATGAATAACATCCCTTGTTAAGGTTATATATTTATAGAATAGTCTGCTTATCTCAGGGTATATAGCATAGTGCAGCCCGCGACCTAAAAACCGTATTAATAACCGTTATTTATATCCCGATTATCCATTAGCATCAAATTAAAAAGAATCCCATATAAGAAAATAATACGGCTAAAAACCCGTATTATGTATACATACTTATAGTTGTTGCAAACTTAAATCACCTTTTTTTATCCAACGAGCCTTTTTAAATGTACTGTATAGAATGTATGTTAAACATGCTGGCACAATGATATCCAAAATTACAATTACTAATGCATATTGGCTGCCCATTACATCGAGCGCCGATAATATTCCAACGAGTCCCGAAGTCCCCATACCTGCTCCAATAGCATTACATTGTATATGAAACACTAATGTTGATATAACACTAATGATCATTCCTACTATTAATGGTGGTATTAATATTAAAGGATTTCGAACAACATTTTTAAATTGTAATTTACTAGTTCCTAAACCAACGGCAAGAATATTTCCAATATTATTATCTTCTATCGACATTACTGCAAAGCCCATCATTTGTGCACAGCATCCAGCTAAAGCTGCACCAGCTGCCAAACCCGATAGGTTAAGCATAACCGCAAGAGCCGCTGAAGAAATTGGTCCAGTCATCGCCAAGCCCATAACTGTTGCCACTAATATAGACATAAGGAATGGTTGCATTTGCATGCTACTGTTTATAACCTGTGCCACCCCATCCATAAACGCTTTTGCGTATGGTGTAATAAATAAGGTTAATAGACCAGCCACAGTAATGGAAACAAAGGGTACTAAGAGAATATCAAGTGGCGTTTTACCCTGGATAATTTTAGTAATCTCAACACTAGCAATAGTGGCTAAATACGCTGTTACTGGATTACCAATACTAGCTTGATTACCAGAAAAAGTTCCCGCTCCAATGGCTCCTGCAATAGCAGCAGCAATAAGATTCAATCCTTTAGCGTTGATTACATAGGCAATACCTACCCCGATGGCGGGTCCCATTAAATAACTTGCCGTATTACCCCATATGATTAAATCCTGCATATGAAATATAGTACCGAATTGTTTCATGATATTACCAATAATTAAACTACAAAAGAAGCCATAAGCCATACCGTTTAAAGTGGATACAAAATAGTTCGATTTTTTCATAGTATTTTTTTCTTTCTCCCTTTTTTATCCATTATATACTATCAAAATATATGTTTCTAGTCATGAATGGCTTTTATACAATTATTCTAGTAAATCACTCTTTTCC
>CAKVJS010000014.1 GCA_934754755.1 uncultured Erysipelotrichales bacterium | reverse complement strand
CGATATAAAACACCCAATGAAGTAATCAAACAACTCTAACTTACATTAGGTGTTGCACTTAATTTGACAAATCACCATTATATAAAATTCTTCCTAATCGCTTAATATCCGACTATTTTAGCTAGCATCTTATAAAAAATATAAGAAGCTTTTTAATATATATAAGTATCATTGTTGCATTATTTTAGTAATTATGCAAAAATAAAAATGATTTCCATTTTAAGGAGGAACTTGTAACATACAAGTGTAATATTATGAAATATAAGACAAAACAAAAAGAACTTATTTATAATTACTTTATCAAAAGTAAAGGTGATATTACTGCTATGGAATTAAAGGAAGTATTTAAAGGTAAAATAGGTTTAACAACAATCTATCGCTGTTTACAAGAACTGGAAAAGGACCATATTATTCACAAATATACGAATGGTTTAACTCACTGTGCTACCTATGAATACATTCCCCATAACGCTACCAATCATTATCATTTACAGTGTTTACAATGCCATACTATCATTCACTTAGAATGTTCTACCTTCCAAGAGGTAGCGAGTCATATTGAACATGAACATCACTTTACGATGAGCCCAACAAAAACCACTATTTACGGTCTTTGTGAACATTGTCAGAAATAGAAAGGAGAATTTATGAAAAAATTTTTTACTAGTCTAATTTGCTTTGTACTTGCCCTTACTCTTAGCGCTTGTGCAAAGACATCTACTTCCACGAAAAAAAATGGATTACACATTGTAACTACCAACTTCCCTGCTTATGATTTTGCACGAGCAATTGTATCAAATCAAGGATCGGTAACGATGTTACTAAAACCTGGTCAGGAAAGTCATGATTATGATCCGACACCACAAGATATTATACGTATTGAAAAAGCCGATATTTTTGTATATACAGGAGGAGAATCCGATACTTGGGTTAAGAAGGTATTAAAGTCTATTCATAACGATACATTAATAACGATTCGAATGATGGATTATGTATCCTTATATAAGGAAAAAACAATTGAAGGAATGCAGGATCATCATGATCATGATCATAACCATAACCACGGACATGCGGACGAATATGATGAACATATTTGGACAGATCCAAAAAATGTTATGAAAATTATTTCCAATATGGAGACTATATTCACAAAAGCAGATAGCAACAATAAACAACACTATCAGGAAAATGCGAAACAATACCAAGATAAGCTAACAAAGTTAGATCTAGAGTTCCAATCTACCGTTTCGAAAGGTTCACGGAAAGTAATCCTCTTTGGTGATCGCTTTCCCTTCCGTTATTTTGTAGAATCTTATAAATTAAACTACTATGCTGCCTTTTCTGGTTGTTCCATAGAAAGTGATGCCGACGCTAAGACCATTGCCTTTTTAGTCGATAAGGTACGCAAGGAGCGGATTCCTGTTGTGTTCCACATTGAGCTTAGTAAAGATGATATTGCTACTACCATTAGTAAAGAAACCGGCGCAAAGGTATTATTGTTTCACTCCGTTCATAATATATCCAAGGATGATTTTAAGGCAAATAAAACATATATCGATTTCATGAAACAAAATGTAGTGAATCTAAAGGAGGCTTTACAATAAATGCAACTCATGCATACCAAAGACCTTACGCTAGGTTACCATGGAAAAACAATCATTCAAGACTGTAATCTAGCCATTCATGAAAAGGATTATATATGTATTGTTGGATCGAACGGTAGTGGCAAAACAACATTATTAAAAGGCTTATTGGAACTAATACCAGCGAAGCAAGGAAAGGTCATCCGCTCTCATAATTTAGAAAAGAAACATATTGGCTATTTGCCGCAAATAACCACCTTACAACAAAACTTTCCTGCGTCTGTTTATGAAATCGTCGCTTCTGGTTTATTAAACACAAAAAAAATATTTCCGATCTTAAACCATCAGGAAAAACAACAAGTATTACTCGCTATGAAGAAATTACGAATTGATCATTTATATCATACTAGCTACAAAGAGTTATCCGGTGGTCAACAACAAAAAGTTTTATTTGCGCGTTCCTTATGCGCAACCCAAAAAATACTATTTCTAGATGAGCCAATTACCGGTCTAGATGAATCCTCTCGAAAAGAAGTGTATCAATTATTAAATATAATGCATAAACAAGAACATAAAACGATCATTATGATTACCCATAACAAAGAAGAAGTACTCCCCTTTGCGACCAAGATTGTTACCATAAATAACCAAAAGGTATATACCCAAACAATAGGAGAAAATCGCTATGTTGCATAATATAATAGAAATATTCTCATATACCTTTATGTTACGAGCCTTAATTGTTGGTATTCTAATATCGTTATGTGCTTCTTTACTTGGGGTAATTCTTGTTTTAAAAAAATATGCAATGATTGGAGATGGGTTGTCACACGTTGCCTTTGGTGCCTTATCAATAGCTACTGTATTACAGATTGCTCCTCTATATTTTTCCCTACCGATCGTGATTCTTGTCTCCTTTACGCTTCTACAAGTCAATGATAGTAGTAAAATACATGGAGATGGAGCCATCGCCGTATTATCCTCGGGTGCATTAGCAATTGGTGTTTGTATGCTTTCTATTTCCGGGGCAAATATTGATATTAATAATTATCTATTCGGCAGTATTTTAGCTATTCAAACGAGTGATGTCATCGTTAGTGTTCCGCTTGCAATCTTTGTTCTATCCATGTATATCGTATTCTATCGTGAATTATTCGCTGTTACATTCGATGAAGTTTTTGCGCAAGCTATTGGTATTAAAACAAATCGATACTTATGTTTACTTGCCGTTTTAACATCGATAACGATAGTGATTGGGATGCGCTTGATGGGATCTCTATTAATCTCTAGCTTTATTATATTTCCCGCTATTACATCGATGCTAGTATTCAAAAATTTCTTTTCGGTAACCATTTGTTCAATTTTCATTTCTATATTCTCATTTTGTGTAGGCATGATTATATCCTATTATATTGCCACTCCTACCGGAGCTACGATCGTATGTACTAATCTTGTCTTACTGATTTTATTTTATATCGTAAGTTTTATCAAAAAAGCATAAAACTGTTACGAATCGTAACAGTTTTTTATGTTTGTTCAAATAACCATTGAATTGATGGAATATAGCTATATTGTTGTAAACCTTCATATAATTGAATGTTTCTTTCTTTTTCATGATCAATCCGTTGGTATATGGTAATTAACTTTTCTTTCATAACTTCCGGTTTCTTTTCATGTAGCACTAGTGAAAAGAAGTTACTGGGAAACAATGTACGAAGATATAAATACATAATTTCTAATTCACTTAATGCTGGTAATAGCGGATCTAACATTGCCATATCAATAATATTTTCTTGATAAGCAAGCGCTAAATCACGTACTCTTGTACTAATAACAAAATTTGTTGGATTATAAATACTATCATACGTATTTTCAAAAACTAAATGAGTAAATCCAACCGGTAAACTAGCGTTGTTATAGCGCGCCATTATCTCATTCATTAGACTAATGACATTTTCCCCAATGCCTTGGTAATAGTAGGATAACACGACATAGTATTCAATATGATTAAGGCGCGATGCATATTTGGCCACACTTTTTCGAGCATCATCAATAATATGTCCCCAACTTTCCTTGATCGCTAACAAAGACGCATATTCTTCTGGAATGAGTTGTAAGGATTGTTTTAATATAGCCGTTACATCATAGGGTTCCACCTCATACGTATATAAAATATACCCATCACTTTGCATGTGACCAAACACATTTTTCACAATATAATAACCTTGCTTGCCAAGTTGTTGTAGATACAACTGATAGTAGCGAATAATCGTATCCGAGGGAATTACATTACTTAAATAGTACATTTTATTATTATACATAAAATAACCGTCTCCGATGTCCCGGACATAGATTTGATAAAACCTAGATAATATATTTTCTCGCGATACCACATCATCACTCCTCATGGAAAACATCTATTATGTATATATGAAAAGAAGCCTAAAAAAAGAAGCGCAATTAAAAAAACCTAACGAAAGGTTTTATTTTGATTTATGTGTCTTCCATAATCCAATAATAATGTCATCACATAGGAAATAGGCAAACACTAAGGCAAGAATGATATTCGCAATATTTAAATATGTATTGTTTTGAAAAAATAATAAGAGTTCAATGCCAAAGATACTAACCGTTAAGATTGTTAAACGGTAGCTAACTCGCATTTTATAATAATGATGATTGATATCATAATAACGATATCCGGCTAATAATATATTTGATAATAAAGATGCAAAGACAGCTGCCCACAAACCAAATGTTTTTAATAGCACAAGGTTTAATGCAATGTTAAATGAAGCTGCTAAAATCGTAGAAATACTCATATGTTTCCCCTGCTTAATCGCGATATATATACTAGAAAAGAACTGCGCAAAACAATATATATAGGTTGCTAGAATTAAAATAGGAACATATTGCAGAGCCGACATAAATGATTTTTTAGGTACTAATATCGCAAAGATATAAGGACTTATCGCAATCAGTAATGCTGTTCCACCCGTTAAAATACAATAAATCATCCGATACATTCTCGAATAATAGGTAGCTGTTCCCTCCTCACTGATGGCTCGGGAAGCAGATTCCGTCCAGGCTAAATTAAAGGCCGGATATAACATACTAACAATCGAAGGAACCTTGTATGCTGTCGTATAAATACCATTGGGGCTCTTTCCTAAAAATCCGGTAATTAAGAACTGATCGGCTGATAAATTCGCTGACCAAGCAACCATGTTCGGTATAAAAGGAAGCGAAAAATAAATCATTTCTTTGGCGGTAGACATTGAAAAGGCATCGAATCGAATATATCGTAATATTGGGCTTGTTAAAAGCGCATAGCCAAGTCCCACGACATCCGCAATCACTAAAGATATAATAATCGAATGATATCCCATACGCAAACCAATTAAACAAACAAGCAGTGAAATAAGATTCGCAATAACGGCTAACATAGCGAATATCGAATATTGCTTATACATCGAAAAGGCCCGTAATATAAAGCGACTGATCTGGCTTAAAATTTCGATCCATATATACCCGATAATTAACCATTTATAACCACCATCAAAACCACTAATGGGCACCCAGAAAGTAATCATTGCAATAGTTACCATAATGCCAAAGATAACTACCATACCGGAACTGATAATTTTTGCCTTTGATTCATCGGTCTTAGCATCGATCAAAAAACGAAAAAAGGCTTGTTCTAACTGTAAGGTAGCAATCGGTACTAAAAAGGTTAATATCGTTGTGGTAAGTAAATTTACTAACCCTACTTGTTCTGTATTTAAATAGCGTATCGTAAGCGGAGTTGTCGCGATATTAATAACCCGCGGTAAAAAGGTTCCTAACGCTAATATAATGGTATTTCTAAGCAATGCTTTTTCTCTCTTCATATCTTCACCCACTTCAATATTCTCATTATAAACAAATTCGATTATATTGTCGAATATTTTTTATAACTAGCGTTCTACAACTCCTCATGGATGATACGATCTAGTCGTATATCATGAGGCTCTTTACGTATGTTCTCTATTTGTTGAAAAGAAAAAGCAATACCAATGGTATCCCCTGAAAAGTCCGCTAAAAAGCGATCAAAATAACCACCACCGTAACCAATGCGATTGCCATCTACGTCAAAGGCAACAACCGGTACTAACAAAAGGTCAATGGTCTTCTTTGGTATTGGATAATCAAATTGTGGTTCCATCACGCCAAATGTCCCTTTTTGCAATTGTTGCAATGATGATATGCGATGAAAATCCATTGTTTTTCCTTTTACTTTTGGGACGCATATTTGTTTTTTACTACCCCATTTTTCAATAAAAGGGCGGGTATTTACTTCTTGTCTAGTTGCTACATATACACCAACTGTCTTAGCTTTTTGAAAGCAAGGCAAGGATTCGACCATATACATAATGAAAGCAGAGGTAGACGCATACCAGGCGGTATCTAAATCTAACCTCTTTTGTATCATATATTGCCGTATTTCTTTTTTATCCAATGCCCTGGTCTCCAAAATCAAGACTAATTAATTGGTTTAACTCCACGGCATATTCCATTGGTAGTTCTCTTGAAAATGGTTCAATAAAGCCCATTACAATCATCTGTGTAGCAGCTTCTTCACTAAGTCCTCGGGACATTAAATAGAACAGTTGCTCATCCGAGATTTTAGATACGGTTGCCTCGTGTTCAATTAAGGATTTACTATTTTTCATAATATTAACAGGAATCGTATCACTGCTTGAAATACTATCTAAAATTAGTGTATCACACTCCACATGACTTTTTGCATTAATTGCCTTTGGTAGATGCTTCGCAAGTCCTCGATAATTTACTTTACCACCAGAGCGGGAAACGGATTTAGATATAATTGTACTGGATGTATTATTCGCTAGGTGAATCATTTTTGCTCCCGAGTCTAATTCTTGCCCTTTTCCAGCTACAGCAACGGTAACACAAGATCCTTTAGCCCCTTCTCCTTCTAATACACAACAAGGATATTTCATTGTTTTACTACTTCCGATATTACCGTCGACCCATTCCATCGATCCATTTTTAGCGACTCTAGCTCTTTGGGTTACTAAGTTCAAGACATTGGTTGACCAGTTTTGAATCGTTGTATAACGACAACTAGCACCTTCTAATACAACAATTTCAACGACTCCTGTATGTAAGGAATCAAACGCATACGTAGGGGCTGTACAACCTTCAACATAATGAATACTGGCTCCTTTATCAACAATGATTAGCGTACGTTCAAACTGTCCCATGCGTTCTGCATTAATACGAAAATAGGACTGTAGTGGTTTATCTAATACAACCCCAGGTGGTACATAAATAAACGATCCGCCTGACCAACAAGCCCCATTTAAAGCAGAAAACTTATTATCCGCATACGGGATTACCGTATCAAAGTATTTTTTAAACAATTCTGGGTATTCACGTAACCCACTATCGGTATCTAGAAATATTACATTTTTTTCTTGTACTTCTTGCAACATATTATGGTATACGACTTCTGATTCATATTGTGTGGTAACCCCCGATAAGAATTTTTGTTCTGCCTCAGGGATACCTAGTTTTTCAAAAGTATCTTTAATTTGATCAGGTACTTCTTCCCAAGAATCCGTTTGTTTATCACTAGGTTTTATATAGTACGTATAATCATTGAAATCAATATTGGATAAATCAACACCCCAAGAAGGCATCGGCATCTTAACAAACTGACGATAAGCCTTAAGTCGGTATTCCAACATCCATTCCGGTTCTTTTTTTATTTTTGAAATTTGTCGAACGATATCTTCGCTAATTCCCTTGTCGGTTTTATATACTGAAATATCACCATCATTAAAACCATAGGCGTATTCATCTTCCGAGGGAATATCTTTTTGAATATCTGAAGATATCTCTTTTGTTTTTTCATCACGCATCTTTTTCACCTGCCTTAGCTATTAATTTTTCAATCCCATGCCACCCCAGGGTAGCGCATTTGATTCGATTTGCTTGCTTATGCGTATGCATAAAGGCAATCGCATCTTGAATTACATCAGCGTCATACTCTTTTTCGTAAATCATATTGTAGAAGTTACGAATGATCGTATTCGCCTCGTCAATTGTTTTTCCAATTAATAATTCACTCATAATAGATGTACTTGCTGTACAAATAGCACAAGCCTCCCCAGTAAAACGAATATCTTCAATTTTATTGTTCACAATTTTAGCCTGTACCTCGATATTGTCGACACAAGTTTCCGAATCCATATTCACCAGATCGTACGTAGTATCTTTTGTTAATTGGTGATTTCTCGGATTTTCATAATGATCCATAATAATTTGACGCAATAACATATTATCCAAAGAAGGCATCTAAGAACTCATCTCCTCTCTTACAAACCGCAATAAACTGATCAATTTCTTCTATCGTATTATACAAGTAGAAAGAAGCCCGAACTGTTGTTTTCAAGCCCAAAAATGACTTTAATAATTTGGCGCAATGTTGTCCCGATCGAACGGCAATACCATAGCGATTAAATAGCGAAGCGGTGTCCTGACTAAATACATTCTTAACATTAAAAGAAATCGCTCCGGATGCAGTTGGATTATATACTTCAATATTTTCTATCTCTTGCATTTTTGACACTGCATATTGTCGCAATTGTTGTTCATGTTGATAGATATTTTCCAAACCGACCGATGTTAAATATTCGATGGCTGCCCCCATACCAATCACTCCCTCGATATGCGGTGTTCCGGTTTCAAAACGAGTCGGCACACTTTTTAACGTATAAGTACCAGATGGCTGGTAGCGTATATTACTTCCACCACCAAAACGAGTCGGTGTCATTTTTTCCAACACACTTGGTTTTCCATATAAGATGCCTATGCCTGTCGGTCCACACATTTTATGGGCAGAAAAGGCTAAGAAATCGACATCTAAGTCCTGTACATCAACTGGAAAATGGGGAACACTTTGCGCCGCATCAACACATACGATAATATTACGTTGGTGAGCAAGAGCACATATTTCTTTAATCGGTACTTCGTGTCCTAGTACATTGGTAACTTGCGCGATAGAAATAAGTTTCGTATTTGGCGTAATTGCCTTTGTTACATTTTCTATTGTCACCCGTCCGGTTTCATCGAGTGGAATGTAGTTTACTTTACACCCTATTTGATTACATAAAGCAAACCAAGGCAATGTATTGCTTGCATGTTCTGCAATTGTGAGTAAGATTTCATCGTCTTTTTTTAGATTTTCTAATCCATACCCAAAAGCTACCATATTTAGGCTATCTGAAGTGCCATATGTGTAAATAACTTCCTCGCTTTTACAATGCAATAAATCGGCTACTTGCGTGCGTACTTTTTCATATATACTATCCACCCGATGGGCAAGATCATAATCTCCTCGATGTGCATTCACACTATACTGCGATAAATACCCCGTAATCGCATCAATGACACATTGAGGTTTTAAAGTGGTAGCACCATTATCAAAGTAAATTAACGGGTGTCCTTGCATCTGGGTTTGTAATATTGGAAAATCTTGCCGTATCCTACTTGTATCTATCATTAGATACCCACCTTTTCTTCTAATAAATTGGTAAATTCTTCCTTTACTTGTTCATTGGTAATATATTCCATAATAGGCGTAAAATAACCTAGCGTAATTAAGTGTAAAGCTTGTTCCTTGCTTAAACCACGAGATTGTAAATAATACAATTGTTCATCGTCGATCTTACCAACACTTGCTCCATGGCCAGCATCTACATCATATTCATCGATATATAGATACGGATTGGCCTGTGCCTGACAATCATCATTAAACATTAAAATCTTATTTACTTGATGACTAGACGACTTGTGATTTCCCTTGGTTATTGTTCCAATTCCATCAATATGCAACGATCCAGCATCTTTAGCGATACCATAGTTATCCATATTAGACATACTATACGGTGCTTCATGAACGACTTTTACTTGCTTCTTTTTTCTTGTCTTTTCACTCGCAATAACGGCTAAGCGAAGGCGTACCTCAGCATGTTTGCCCGTTAAGTGATACGTATATGCATCTATGTTGTTAGAAGCCGCAAAGTCAACGTAGGCACAAGTAACACTAGCGTATTCATCAACGGACACTGTATCGATCAGTGCAGCCCGCAATCCATGGCTTGCCCCATGACTTACATAACGCGATACATGTACGTGTTTAGCGACATGCATAGAAAGACGATAGGTACAATCATCATTGGTACTTTCGATTAAATCAAGAGTTGGCGATGTAATCTGTAAGGAAACATCATAAGTTCCCTTACTATCACCGGTATATTCGATTTGAAGGTTGGTGGCCTGTGTAACGACAATGACGCCATCAATCACTTCGATTGCTTCTTGGCAGTCTTGCGTTCGAATCATTCCGTTATGAATTTGGATATAGTTTTTAATATTTTGTAATTTCATTAGTCTTTTGTGCTTTCTTTATGACCGCAGCTTTCCAAAATAATAGGTCTTGCTTTTTGTTGCGACGCAATATCAATACCTAATTCCTTTACCCATTCATAACCTTCTTGATCAATTTTTTGTGCTACCTCTACACCACCACTTAAGACGATATGACCATCTACTAATATATGCACATGTGTAGGCGGTATTAACGAAAACAATCGTTCATAATGGGATATCATCACACATCCGAATTCACTTTGTTCACGCATTTCATTAACTGAAGCCGCCACATCATGCAAAGCATCGATATCTAAACCTGAATCAATTTCGTCTAGTAAGGCGAATCTAGGTTGTAATAACTGCATTTGTAGAATCTCATTGCGCTTCTTTTCACCTCCGGAAAATCCTTCATTTAAATAACGATGTGCTAAATCTTCATTCATATTTAATTTAGCGATTGCATTTTCTAAAGTTTTAATGAATGAAAATAAAGAAATTGGTTTTTCTCTTCTAGCATTCATTGCAGCTTTCAGAAAATCAGACGTAGTAACCCCTGATATTTCTTGTGGATACTGCATCGCTAAGAAAATACCCGCTTTAGAGCGTTCATCTACGCGCATGGCTAATAAATCCTTGCCATCTAAAAGAATTTCCCCCTGTGTTACCGTGTATTTAGGATTTCCCATAATTGTTGCGAGTAAGGTTGATTTACCATTACCATTTGGTCCCATAATCGCATGGGTCTCTCCCGTTTTAAAGGTAAGCGTAATCCCTTTTAATATTTCTTTGTTGCCAATACTAACATGTAAATTTTTTATTTCTAAGGTTGACATTCAGCTAGCCCCTTTCTAAATTTCTTTACTTTTTATCTTTTTACATTTTACTAGAGACCCAAACAAAAGACAATTCTTTTGATATTATTTTTATTTATTATGAACCAGTTGACATCATTTTATAAGAAATTTAGAGAATTACAAAAGTTTGCGATCCCCACGTAATTTTTTTGAAATATGGGCATACTAAAAACAAATAATTAATAAGGGGATACTTATGAAAACAATAAAACAAATGATACTATATATGACTTCCAAACAAGCTAGCCGATGGATTTTACACAGTATTGGGATTCTACTCATTGGTGTTTTACTTATGGCGAATCGACCCATTTGGTATTCAATATGGCTAACTGGTTGGGTTATTATCCGACCCTTTTTATACGGCTTTATTATTGCCTTTGTATGCAATCCAGCGATTCACTTTCTAGAACGCTTTATTCCCTATCGCAAGATTGCCATAGCGATCATATACACGAGTATCATCGCCTTTATTATTCTCTTACTCGTACTCATTATTCCGATGATTTATACTAGTTCCTTAGCCTTTCTACCTGCCTTTTCTAATGGACTACAAGACATTCAGTGGTTTGTTGCGAAAAACTTCCACTATGATATTTCTTCCTTAATTACAGCGATCAAAAACGTTAGTAATCATATTTTTCAAGATTCAAGGC
The DNA here is from genome assembly GCA_934754755.1 of uncultured Erysipelotrichales bacterium. GTDB lineage: Bacteria > Bacillota_I > Bacilli_A > Erysipelotrichales > Coprobacillaceae > CAKVJS01. The sequence continues at coordinate 2,047 of CAKVJS010000014.1, read as the reverse complement.
TAATTAGTACAACCTTGGATGTTCTAAATCAAACCATTACCCTCTGTATGAATCTCATCTTATATCTTATCTTAGCTCTGTATAGCTCCGCTAACTATCCAAAAATCCGTCATACCGTCAAACGCATTACGTATATGATTCATCCCACTATGCCTTGTTATCTAAAACAAATTGAACATTCTTTAATGCAGTATACCAAAGCCTTTATGATCGGGGCTCTCATTCAAGGCATCATGACATCGATTGTGTTTTTACTCATCGATCATCCCCATTGGTTATTGCTTGGTTTATTATCTTGCGTTAGCTCGGTTGTACCTTACATCGGTCCTACCTTCATCAATGCTTTAGGGCTGATTACTACGCTTAGTATTGGGATGAATAAAACCTATTTATTATGTGCTCTAATCGTTATCCAATCGATTATTATGACGTATATTATTACGCCCCGTATGTACGCTGCCCAGATTGATTTAAGTATCATGGGTGTCTTATTTGGTTTACTAACCGGGGCTACCCTGCTTGGAACATGGGGCATTATTATCGCTATGCCGGTTCTTGTCACCGGTAAAATTATCTATCATGTATACTTAGAAAATGCTTTGCATAAAAAAAACTTGTAACCAAATGGCTGCAAGTTTTTTACTTATAGAGATATATAAAGAATAAAGACCTTGCATAAAGCAAAACCCTTTAGGCTTTTGGCCTAGTCATCTAACTACAATGGTAGAATCTATTGTAGTTAGTATCTAACAATATGCGTTATAACATACAATGACTAATAAGATAAATAGTACTAATACTAAAGCGATATCTTCCATGATGTTACCTCCTCTTATAAAGTTTCCCACAATAATAAGCAAAATATGGTAAGATATAATCACATATCTACCTCTTACCTTACCTCCTTACTTACTATAAAATATGTATCTGACGGCGCGTGAGCTGTGTTTTTGCCTAATTTATTGTAATTATCAACAAATGGTAGTATAATTGGTACGTTAAATAAGGAGGGCATGTATGAATTTCAAAAAATATTCAGCGGCATTTTTAGTTAGTAGTATGTTGCTAACGGGCTGCACGCAAGGGTCTTCTGCTTTAAAAAAGAAAGATGGTAAGGAGATCGTCGCATCCATTAAAGATAAAGATATCTATGCGGATGATTTATACAATAAAATAGTGGCTACCAATGCCGGTAAAAATTTCTTTTTTAATGCAGTACTAAATTCTCTAGTAAATAAGCATTTCCCAGTTACGGATGCCATGAAGACAGATGCAAAGATGATTGTCCAAGCAACCCAAAATCAATATCGATCACAATATCAAGAAAATGCGGATACGCAATTAAAAAGTGATTTAGCCAACTCTGGTTTAAAAGATATCGATGCCTATGAGGAGTCTATTATTAAATCTTTGCAAAGTGCAAAATTCATGGAAAAGTATGTTAATGCACACTATGATGAAATATTCAATGACTACTATAAACAAGCTAAACCACGTACCGCAAGCATTATTAAAATTAATATGACAAACGAAGAAAAGCCAAGCGATAAGGAACAAGCTAAGTTAAATGAGGTTGTAGCCTTAACGAAAACAAGTAAAAGTTTTAATGAGATTGCCCGCGATTATTCCGATGATGAAAAAGCTTCGGAAAATGAAGGAAGTCTAGGATTAGTTGACGCTTCTAATCAAACATTATCGGGATATGGTGAAGAAGTATCGAATGCTATGTTATCCCTTGCGGAAGGTCAAATTAGCGAACCGATAAAAGCTAAAGGTGCTTATTACATTCTAAAATGTGAGTCTACTAATCCTGAAACGATTAAATCAAAAATTAAAGATTTAGGCGTATCTTTCGATTCCCCGCTATTACAATATGATAAGTATTTAATTTATATTGTTTATAACTCTTACCCAGTAAAATACAAAGATAATACGATTAAAGATATCGGTAGTGGTGGGGTTGAAAAGGGCTTAAAGGAACGCGAAGAAGCAAGAAATGGAGGTAATCAAGCATGAAAAAAGCCATAAGTATTCTTGTTCTAGGAAC
>CAKVJS010000013.1 GCA_934754755.1 uncultured Erysipelotrichales bacterium | reverse complement strand
TGTTTACAATTATAGATAGCAAATCTTTTGGCCAAAAAGTAATTATTGGAGTTCAATAATTAAACAATTTGCGTATGAAATTATATTTCATTCATTATTTACTACTAGATTATCTATATATTACTATACACAGGATTTATTATAGTAGGACCTATGCCTACTACTATAATAAATAAGGAAGGGAGTCAAATAAAATGATAGGAATTATTCTTGCTAGTCATGGTGATTTTGCGAATGGGATTCTACAATCAGCAACGATGATTTTTGGACAACAAGAAGAAATCGCTACTGTAACTTTACAGCCTAGTGAAGGCCCTGAAGTACTACATGATAAAATGCAAAAAAGTATTGCATCCTTTAAATCGAAGGAAGTATTATTTCTGGTTGACTTGTGGGGTGGTACACCTTTTAACCAAGCCAGCACTATTTTAAAGGGTCATGAAGATAAGTGGGCCATATTAACGGGTCTAAATTTACCCATGTTGATTGAGGCTTTATCTATGCGTGGTTCCAGTGATAATGCGCATGATATCGCTAAAAAGTTATTACCCATCGCTAAGGACGGAGTAAATGTTCTACCAAAAACACTGGATGTTAAGCCAGCGTTAAAAACCCAGACTACAAGACAACCTAAAGCAGGTAGTGGGAAAATGAAGTTTGTTTTAAGCCGAATTGACTCAAGGTTATTGCATGGTCAGGTAGCAACTTCTTGGACGAAATCATTAAGTCCTGATCGAATCATTGTTGTTTCGGATAAAGTAGCAAAGGATGACCTTCGTAAAGAATTGATTGTCCAAGCTGCTCCCCCAGGAGTAAAGGCGAATGTTATACCCATTGATAAATTGATTGCGATCTATAATGACCCTCGTTTTAATGGTCTAAAGGTATTGCTTTTATTTGAAACACCAATGGATGCTTTGCGTGTTTTGCAAGGCGGTGTTCCGATTAAAGAAATCAATGTTGGTTCCATGGCCCACTCGGTTGGTAAAGTTGCCGTCAGCAAAGCGATCTCATTAGATAATGACGATATTGCTGTAATCGAAGAAATTAAAAAATTAGGCGTTCGCTTGGATGTTCGTAAAGTACCAGCGGATTCAGCCGAAAATATGGATTCTTTTCTAAAAAAGGCGAAAGCCGAATTAGCGAAGCAAAAATCTGAATAGGGGGAGACACAATGAATACTTTTACAATCATATTAATTCTTATAATTGCATTTCTTGCTGGAATGGAAGGAATTCTTGATGCCTTTCAATTCCATCAACCGATTATTGCTTGTTCACTTATCGGCCTTGTTTCTGGACATTTAGAAGCAGGTGTTATCTTAGGGGGAACATTACAAATGATCGCTTTAGGTTGGGCCAATGTAGGGGCTGCTGTTGCACCGGATGCGGCACTGGCTGCCGTCGCCTCGGCCATTCTTTTAGTCCTCTCTGGCGGAGATAAAAAATATGTGGATACTGCCATCAGTTTAGCAATACCTTTAGCTGTTGCTGGTTTATTTTTAACAATGATCGCACGTACATTAGCAGTACCTATTGTTCACCGTATGGATGCTGCTGCTGAAAAAGCAGATTTTAAAAAGGTGGAAATGTGGCACATTATTGGTATTATCATGCAAGGTTTACGGATTGCTATTCCAGCTGGTGCATTACTTTTCATTCCAACTGAAACGGTATCTAATGTTCTTCAATCCATGCCTGCCTGGCTAACAGATGGAATGGGTATTGGTGGAGGAATGGTTGTTGCCGTTGGATACGCCTTAGTTATCAATATGATGGCTACTAGAGAAGTATGGCCTTTCTTTGTGGCTGGGTTCTGTCTAGCTGCACTGCAGGAGTTAACATTAATGGCTTTAGGTGCTATCGGTGTTGCTATTGCTCTAATATATCTTAATTTATCAGAAAACAAAGGATCTTCTGGCGGCGGTAATACAGGTGATTCTTTAGATGATATATTAAATGATTACTAATAAAGGAGAGAAACTACAATGGCTAATAAAATAACGATAACTAAAAAAGATAGAGTTTCCGTTGCTCTTCGTGCTAGTTTTTTGCAAGGTTCATGGAACTATGAACGGATGCAAAATGGTGGATGGTTATACTGTCTAATCCCCGCACTGAAACGATTATATCCACAAAAAGAACAACGTGTCGATGCAATGAAACGACACTTGGAATTCTTTAATACTCACCCTTATTTAGCCCCTCCTATCCTTGGTGTAACGCTTGCCATCGAAGAAGAAAAGGCCAATGGACAAGATATTAATGATGCTGCTATCCAAGGGGTAAAAGTGGGGATGATGGGTCCTCTAGCTGGTGTTGGTGATCCTGTCTTCTGGTTTACTGCACGACCTTTACTTGGTGCCTTAGGTGCTTCCCTAGCGATTTCTGGAAATGTGCTAGGACCAATCATCTTCTTTGTTGCTTGGAACATTATGCGTCTAGCCTTTATCTGGTATTCACTAGAATTTGGTTACAATGCAGGAACTAAAATTACCCAAGACCTTTCTGGAGGTTTATTACAAAAGGTAACAAAAGGTGCTTCTATTTTAGGGATGTTCGTTCTAGGTAGTTTAGTACAACGTTGGGTTTCTATTGGATTTAAACCTGTTGTTTCTACTGTTGAGCTAAGTAAAGGGGCCTATATCGATTGGAATGCTTTGCCAAAAGGAGCAGAAGGATTACAACAAGCACTAACGCAATACAGCAATGGTTTGGCCTTATCTGCTAAAAAAGTAACAACATTACAAAACAACTTAGATTCCTTAATTCCAGGACTTGCTGCCTTATTATTAACTCTCCTATGTATGTGGCTACTAAAGAAGAAAGTATCTCCTATTGTCATCATTCTAGCTCTATTTGTAGTTGGAATCGGTGGTCACGTTCTTGGATTACTATAATATAAAATTAACAATTATTTAGAAAAGGAGTCTACGATATGACAAAACCATTAAATACAACCGTTGACTTTATCGTAGATGCTACGTATACATCATATGGTGAATACGGAAAGATTATAATTGGAAATAACGGTTTTGAGTTTTATTCCAATAAGAAAGCTAAGAACTTTGTTCAAATTCCCTGGCGGGAAATAGATCAAGTTATTGCTTCTGTCTATATTGGTGGGAGATGGATTCCTCGATTTGCGATTCGAACAAAAAGTAACGGGACCTTTACTTTTACTTCCAAAAAGCCAAAAAAACTATTACAGGCAATCCATGTTTATATTCCTTCCAAAAAGATGGTCCGATCTCTAACTTTTATGCAGGTAATAAAAAGAAAAATTAAATCGATGTGTAATAGTTAGTTATAAAAAAAGCGTACGTAGTGTACGTTTTTTTTATGTCTCCTTTACAATTTTTATAGCCATGATACTAATGTCATCATGAACATTTTGATCTAGCACAAGATCCATTAAATATGTAGCTATTTCTTGCGGATGTCGATTGTCTAATTGGTGAAGTCGATCGTGCAAGATCTCATAAAATGTATCCCCTACTCCATCGCTTGCCATTATAATGATATCTCCATCTTGTAAATGGGTTTCATAGGAACTCATAGTCACATGCGATATAACACCTACCGGCAATGTTTTACATTCAATCTTTGTAATATGTCCTTGGCTAATTAAGAAGCTACTATAGGCGCCATACTTTATAAAGCAGGCCTTAGCACTGGCCAAGTTAATCGTACATAAGTCCATAGAAGTAAACATGTCCGATTGATTTTTTATTTTTAATAATGTATTAATGGAATCCAGTGTATCTTTTAAAGATATACCATTTAATATTAACTTAGATAATATTTCTAATGTTAATTTGCTTTCTTTACTAGCATCCTTACCTTGTCCCATACCATCACTAATCGCTAGATAGTGATCCATATTTTGATGAAAGGTAACATAGCTATCACCACAGACTATGGCATCGTAAGCATGTTGCTGCATGCCATGCAGTAAGGTATAATTAATTTTATGTTTTAGAACTAAAGATGTATAACCTAAATGACTCATGGAATCACGCAATGAAACAATATCTAATGTTTCATTGAGATACATTTGTAAGATAGGAACTAGCTCTTCCTTAATAGCTTCTTTTGTAATATTTACCAAACCAATTTCCAATGTATAGGCTTCGGTGCTTTCCCGATATTGTTTTAAAAAGGTAATCTCGAATTGATACCCTTCGAGGTGTGCTTTAATACTATCTTCACTAATCTGTCGATGACTAAGACTGGCAGAGAAATTATCAAACACGTTTCCTAGAAGTGAAAATTCATGAAATAAATCATTCCTCAAATGTTGATTTTCTTTATTTACTCGAATAATCCGCTGATAATTATCATGTAGTTTATCAACTTCTCCAACATACTCCTCTGGGCTAATACAATACTCCTGGATATAGTCGATATCTTTTTTTTCAAAATTATCAATGATTCCTTTATTCGCTAGTTTTACTAACCTTGACATCCCTTTGGTAGCATGATAACAATACTCTTTACTAGAACAATTACTACATAAGTCTTCATACATATACCCTATATATTCTCTAGCGTCCACATTAGCACTTGCTTCTTTAAATACGCTCATGAGCTGCTTAAATAATTCGGTAAAGGTATTGGCCTGCTGAACCAACCGACTGCGATTGGTTACCTCTTTAAAATCTTCAAGGCCAATTTTTCTTTTTCTTTGGATTGTTGGTGCCAAAACAAATAACAAGGCACTTACTAATATAGTGATATTATGGAAAACATAATCATAGGTAATGAAGAATGGTAATATTAAATGGCTGATAATATATAAACAAGCCGTTTTTATTTTGGTTGTTGGGGGCGATAGAAAAAAGATAGAACAAGGCAATAGAATCGATAGAATTTCATTTTGCATCGATCCGTTTTGTAGTATAAGAATGATTGATATATATAAAATTGCCGGCACCATATCATACACTCCAATATAATAAATATTTAGTAGAATATAGAAGCGTAGCAACACCATCATATACATTGGCTCATTTTGTAAAATATTCGTAATCGATAACATAATTAACATCGATAAGATAACCATTCGTCTCGTTGTTAAGACATCGGTTGTTTGATGCATAAACACTGGTATTAATTCCTTATATATAAAACTATGTATCAATAACAGGGTTGTTGTGATCGCAATGGAAATAGGTTCCATGCCAAAGGCAAACAAGGTAATAGCACTAACAAAAGCGACGATATAATCAACATATTTTCCCTGCACTATTTTAAAAACCACACCTATTTGTAGGACAAGCCCAACAATTATACTAGAAACAACAACGATCATATTGGATGGTACAAAGAAACAACTAATGGCTACAGCACTAAAGTATACAAATATATAGCTATATCCACAACTAAAGGCAACAATAAATAAAGGCATTATAAAGCTCATGGAGGACCCATATATTGTCGTTATTGCCATCAATAAAAATAAGACAAAGGAGGAGAATAACAGTACTCCCTTTTTTTCTTTTTTAGCGCTTTTCTCTATTAGTAGTTCCATATACCTCACCTCAAATTCCAATTATATGCATAAGACTATGAAATATTTGTCATATTACCCTTACCCTAATAATAAAAAAATAGATGCGTACAGATATAAAAGATATATCATGAAATAGAGCTTTATATGGTCAAAAAGAAAAAGTCTTATCACTAATGATAAGAACGTTTACTTAATAATATAATATTTTCTTCAAACCAATATCGCCAATATATTTAGAGCGTTCAAAAATAGTGAAACCCTGTTTTAATAGTAATTTAATTGAACGTACATTATCTTGATAAACATAACAAATAATAACTTTAAAATGATATATATCTTTTAAAAACTGTAACAATGCTTGTAATGATTCTGATGCGTATCCCTGTCCCCAAAACAGGCTATCAAATGTATACCCTAACATAAGAATGTGATCGGATATAACTTCTAAAAAATAATCACCAATGACCTGATTTGTATCCTTTAAAACTACTGCTAGTTGGTAATTTCCAATATCTGCACAAAAGGGATGCGCCTGACAATATCGAATCCGCTCACATGCTTTTTCTAAGGAATAAGCATTCCATGATTGGTATCGATATACTTCTTCTTTACTGCGATACTTGGATAAAGACATCGCATCCTTTTCCTCTAATTCCCTAATAATCAACCTTTTTGTGTCTATCACTATATCACCCTATTTTCTGTCTCCTACAGGAGGCATTATTTACCTATATTTATATATATAAATAACATTCTATCTTTGCCACTCATATCTTTTTTTATTTCATAGGAATTAGTAGGAAAATACTGTTGTACAAGCTGTTCTATAGCCTCTTTTTGATCAAACCCAATTTCAAAAGCGGCCATTGCACGATCCTTTAGAATAAGGGGCAACGTGGAGAATATTTGTATATAAAAATACAAACCATCATCACCACCGAACAAAGCAACATGTGGTTCATTATCTTTTACGACTTTTTGGATATTTTGATTTTGAGGAATATACGGTGGGTTGGATACAAATACATCTATTTTTTGTTTAGATTCTATAATCGGTGCTAACATATCACCTACTGTAAAAGTTACATCGGCACCCAGTTTCTTAGCATTTTTATCTGCGATCAATAGGGCTTCTGGCGATATATCCGTTGCTAGTACTTGTAGTTTTGGCTCTTCTAAGGCCAAAGTAATCGCAATTGCACCACTTCCTGTACCTACATCACACAAGGAAACCGAATTATATTCGTGAAAATAATCATCGATTCGATATAGTATTTGTTCCACTAATTCCTCCGTTTCATAACGGGGAATTAATACCGCATCATTGACAATAAAATCTCGACCAAAAAAAGTTTCCACTCCTTTTATATACTGCACTGGTTTTCCTGCCTTATAGGAATCTAAAGCAACCTGAAATGATGCTACAAGATCATCTTTTGCCTCTTCCTCCATCATCAAATACAGGGCATGGGGCTCTGTATTAGCGATATGATAAAATAATACTTTTGGTACATTTTGATCCAATCCGAGAAGGGCTAATTCCTCTTCTGATTGTTTCAATAATTGTTTTACTTTCACTATTGTTGTCCCTCTAGTTTCTGCTTTTGATCCTCATTGATCAATGCTTCAATAACACCATCCATCTTCCCTTCCATAATACGATCTAACTGTTGGACTGTATAGCCAATACGATGATCTGTTACACGATTTTGTGGATAATTATACGTTCTAATTTTCTCTGCTCGATCCCCAGTTCCAACCTTACTCTTTCGTTGGCTACCGATCTTTTGTTGTTGTTCTTGTTGCATTTTATCGTATATTCTTGTATATAAAGCTTTCATCGCCTTATCTTTATTGTCATGTTGGCTACGCCCATCTTGGCTAGAAGCGACAATACCAGTTGGTAAATGCGTAATACGAACCGCTGAGTCTGTTTTATTAATATGTTGTCCTCCAGCTCCACTAGAACGATAAGTATCAATTCGTAAATCTGATGCATGAATGGTTACATCGACTTCTTTTGCCTCTGGCATAACCAAAACGGTAGCGGTAGAAGTATGGACACGCCCCTGGGTTTCCGTTTTAGGGACCCGTTGTACACGATGAGAACCCGATTCAAATTTTAACTTACCATACACATCTTGCCCCTTTACCATAAAAGAGATAAGGGAAAATCCCCCCGCATCCGCTTCTATTGATTCCATCATTTCAATATTCCAATTTTGGGTTTCCGCATACTTTATATACATGCGATATAAATCACCAGCGAAAATGTTACCTTCATCACCACCAGCAGCTCCTCGTATTTCAACAATTACATTTTTATTATCATCCGGATCCTTAGGAATAAGTAGTACTTCTAATTTCTTTTCTAGTTCTAATATAGGTTTTTCTAAGGCTTCCCATTCTGCTTTAGCCATTTCTTTAATACCTGGATCCGTCTCATTCATTAATTCTTTGGCTTCGGCTCTTTCCTGATTCATTTTCTTATACTCTTGATACAGCGTATAGGTATCTTGCATAGATGCTTGTTCTTTGGTAATTTCTGTCATTCGTTTAATATCATTACCAATATCTGGTTCCATTAATATATTTGTTAATTCTTCGTATCGTTTTTCTATTGCATCTAATCTTTCGATCATACTGTTCATTTTCATGCCTCCAACTATTTATTTACTATATGCCTACTGTCGAATATCCCGCAAATTTGTTGTTGAATCTATACCAATTTTCGCTAAATCAGAAAACTTGCTATAATCCTTTTCAAACACTAACTGCACTTCCCCAGTAGGCCCATTGCGGTGCTTAGCAATAATTATATCCGTTAATCCTTGGTCATCCGCTTGTTGTGAAGCTTCCTTATAATATCCCTCACGATAAATAAAGGATACTAAATCCGCATCTTGTTCAATCGCTCCTGATTCCCGTAAGTCAGAAAGTAAAGGTCGTTTATTTGGCCTTTGTTCTACGGAACGAGACAATTGGCTTAAAGCAATGATCGGTACTTCTAAACTTCGTGCTAATCCTTTTAATTGACGTGATATATCCGATACTTCCTGTTGTCTATTTTCACGACGCGCACTAGAACCTACAATCAACTGTAAATAATCAATAACAATTAAAGATAATCCATTTGTCTTACTGTATAATTGACGACACTTAGCAGCAATATCTTGGATTGTGATTCCGCCACCATCATCTATATACATATTGCAGGATGCCGCTTTTTGTGCCGCTGCATAATAGGTCGCTGCTTGGGTTTTAATAACATTCCCAGTTTTCATATCATCACCACGAATTCTTCCCGATGAACCAATAATCCGTTTTACTAATGCATTGGCATCCATTTCTAACGAAAATAGAATAACCGGTTTGTTTGCATTCTGCGCTACATTTTGTGCAATGTTTAAGGCAAAGGCTGTTTTCCCCATCGCTGGACGAGCCGCAATAATATTTAAACTCCCTGGTTGAAAGCCTAAAGTTAACGTATCTAGATCCTTAAAGCCAGTAACCATACCATGTATTTTATGATCCGACTTAGCGATTTCGTTTAATTCTGTCGTAACCTCACTAACAACGGAACTAATATCTTTAAATCCACCGGATGTGCGGTCTTTTGTCGCTAGTAACATTTGATTTTCTATTTGAGCCATAAAAGCTGGCATATCTTCAATATTTTCAAACGCACTTTCCGCAATATTGGTGGCAACCTGAATAATATTTCTAAGCATCGTCTTATTTTGTACAATATGTAGATAATATTCAGTATGAGCGACCGTAGGTACCGATTCACATAGTTGTAATAAGTAATTCACACCACCCATACTATCAATCTGTCCATGTTCTACAAGATAAGAGGTTAGAGTGGTAACATCAGAAGGTATCTCACGTTTCTTTAAGGCCTGCATTGCCATAATAATCGTTCGATGTTGCGATTCATAAAAGTCATCGGTTGTTACCAGATCCAAAACCTCAAGACACTTTTTAGGCGATACTAACATCGATCCTAACAGAGCACATTCGGCCTCTACATCATGTGGTAATTCTCTTGCCATGGCTATTCCCCCTATTTTTCTGTTATATGGATATTGATAGTTGCCAAAACTCCTTTATATAATTCAACTCGAACTTTCGTATATCCTAGTGATATAACTGGTTCATGATCCAATATTTTTCGTTTATCAATGTGAATATCATAATCCTTTTTTAATGTTTCAACAATATGTTTCGTCGAAACAGACCCAAATACTCTACCGCCTTTGCCAGCCTTTAAGGAAAATGTTAAAGTAATCTCTTCTAACTGTTTTTTTAATTGTAGGGCTAGTTGTTTACTCTGCTCTTCTTTTTCGTGTTGCTTTGCTTTTTGTTTTACTAACACTTCCGTACTTGTATTTGTTTGTCGTACTGCTAATTTATTTTTAATTAAATAGTTTTGTCCATACCCATCAGCTACTTGTACTACTTCATCTTTTTTTCCTACTTTTTTTACATCTTCTAATAATATTACTTTCATGTTATATTCGTCCTTTCGTCTAAATACTCGTTAATTGTCTCCTCTAACTGATTAATAACTACAACTAAACTTTCCTCTTGGATCTGACAGGCCGCCATTGTATAATGACCTCCACCACCCATCTTTTCCATGATAACTTGCACATTAATATCCTTTTTACTTCTTGCACTAATGGCGATTTCTGTTTTGGATTTTCGACATACGACAAAGGCTGCTTTCATATTATGAATATTCAATAATTCATTACAAGTTTTCGCAAGTATTGTAGCGTTATAAAAGGTATTCTCGCTGCCATATCCAATCAAAATATCCTGACCAAAAAGGTATGTGTTTTGTTTAATCGATAGCGTCTGTTGCATCGTTTGATAGTCGTCCTCTAAGTAACTATAAGCCTTCGTTACATCCGCCTGTTTTTCCCGTAATGAAGCAGCTGCTTGGAACGTACGAACCCCTACTCGTGTTTTAAAATAATTCGTATCAATTAACATGCCGGTATACATAATCGTGGCTTCCATTTGCGAAAGAGCAACTTCCATTTTTTGATACTCTATTAATTCTACAACTAATTCCACTGTAGATGAGGCAGAAGGTTCTAAATAGGTGAGTACGGGACGATCAATAAATTCTTCCCCACGTCGATGATGGTCAATAACAATAACGTTTTGTACCTTATTATAAAGTGCTTCGGTAATAGAAAGCGAAGGCTTATGGTGATCTACAATGATTAATAACGTATCCTTATGCACTATTTCCTCTGCTTGCTCTGGTGAAAGCAAGGCATCTTCTAATGAATCATTAATTTCTAACACCATTTCCCTTGCTTTATCATCTAAGGAGTCCGGATCGATAATAATTCTTGCGTCTTTATGATGGGCCTGACAAATAGCTCGCATACCGATAGAAGCACCAATCGAATCAAAGTCCGTTTGTCTATGTCCCATAATAAGGATTTGATCGGCAGTTTTTAAAAGACCAACCAGTGACTGTGAGATAACACGGGCACGAATTTTATTATTCTTTTCAAAGTTCTCACTATTGCCTCCAAAAAAACGAGTCGGTTCATCATGGGCTTTAATCGTTACTTGGTCTCCTCCACGAGAGTGTGAAAGGGAAAGGGCAAGATAAGCCAATTCATCTAACTCTCGGAGTATGGTACTACCACGGCCAATTCCTATGCTCAAGGTCATTACTTCCCCCAATTCATCAGCCACTAATTTAAAGGTATCTAAAATATTAAATTTTTGTTCTACTTGTTTATGAAACACCCGATCATTACAAATCGCAATAAATCCAGCTGTCTTGTATTGGCGAATAATAATACCATTTTCCTTTGCCCAATCCAATATAACTTGTTTTGTTTTTGACTGAATCGAGGCATTTTTACTTTCATCTGCCTGATCAATAATATCTTCATAATTATCGATCGTTATATACATAATGCAGACCCGCTCATCCTCATAATCTTTACTAAGTGATACTAAATCAGTCACATCTTTTAAATACAACATTTGTGTATCTCGATTATTATACACCTCATATTTTCGTGATTGAATATCAATGGTATGAACACCATCGTCTTCAAAAAGTGGAGATAATAGTGGTTCCCATTCCAATAATTTTCTGCCAACAATATGGATGTTTAATTCCTGTAATAAGTCGCTGACCCATATAATATTACGTTGATTATCGTATCGAATCAGGCCTAGTCCACCAAATATAAATACATTTTGTGAGTCTTTATCTAATATGTCACCTATTTTTATCTGTTCTTTATCAAGGAGGGACGAAACATATAAAATAACACCAATGCAAATAATATTCTTAATAAAACAATAGATAGTAAGAAATAAGAGTACAGTAAAATAAAAGACAACATATAGTCCAGCCATAAATACAAATTCTAATATTAAAGCAAGCAATAGAATATTACGACGACGCACCATTTTGTCTGTCATACGTTAGTCCTCCTTATGAATAAAACTATTATACTATAATTTACCATATATTTCACCCTTTAGTATGCGCCTGCCCCATTGTATTTATTTTGTTTCTCTCTAATGTTTAGTCATTTGTACTATACGTTATAGATACATACCCATATGATACAGTATGATGAAAGGATGATACAATGGAAATTAACAAACCATTTCCGGCAGATAACAACAAACCTAGTAGCGATGAACGCTCCCTAGTAATATCTCCCGACGGTATCGGTTGGTATCCGAACTATTGGGGACCTCCTATTCCTCCAGTTCCACCATTTCCTCCGATCCCACCTGTTTATCCAGGATATTTACCAGGTATTTATTTCCCATTTCGACCTAGACGCCCGTATGTGAGCACACTACCTGGTGGGTGGTTGCGTGATCAAGGACCAATGCCACCAATGGATAACCAAATGTATTAAATGATGCTGTAACATGTAATGATACTAGTCTTATGTGTTACAGCACTTTTATATTTTGCCTATATATAGTTTATTGATCTTACCATCTTTTTCAGCTCTATCTAATATGCTGTCTTTAACACATAAAATAACTCTTTTATCATGCATTTTACAAATATTATGGGAAAGCGATTGACAATAGAAGTTTGTATACCATATAATGTAGAGTATCAACTAGTTTATAAATCTTTTTATTATGATAAAAATTGTCATTTTTCTCTTTCAACTAAAATTAGATGTTGAACACTGAAAAGGGGGGTCGATATTTTATATGACAAAATATAAAAATATTACGGTAGCTATTATACTGTATTTTATCTTTGTTAGTTTTGTCAATATATTACCCCGCATAGCGACAAATCCACTAACAGTAGCTGATTGCATTGGTTTTTTATTTTTGAATAAAGAAATCTTTACCAAATTTAGAATCACTTTATTTAATCCCCAATATATGATATTATTTTTAATTTATCTGTATATCATTTCCGCAAAGATGTTAGCATTAGTACATGAAAACACTTCTTTTATATCTATGTATATAAGTAAATTTAGCAGACGTGATGTAGTGAAAAGGGTTGTATTAGAAACAATATGTCACTATGTTTGGATTTATGGTGTAAGCTTAACTATGACTATATTAACATCGGTGCTTATTGCAAAAACAAGAAACAATCTAGTACTAGAATTGTTAGGTGGCGCAGTATATTTACTACGTATCATTGGTATTGTTTGTGCGATATCGATAGGATATGCTGTTATATCTATGGTACAATCGGATAATAAATACATTGTTATCATTTTTACTGCCTTAGCCTTAGCTCTTTGCATCGATATCACGTTTAATATATCGACAATACGTTATACTGGATCGTTATATAAAGAAACACAGTGGTTATTAGGGGAATATATAGGTATTGCAGGTATATTATACTTTGTACAACGATATTTTAAAACTAAGGAGGATTTATTTAATGATTGAATTGAAGAATGTACATAAAGAATATAAGAATCAAGTTATCTTTAATGATGTAAATATTACACTTAATAAACAAAAGATTAAGATTAATGGTATTAATGGAGTTGGAAAAAGTGTACTACTAAAAATTATTACTGGCTATACAACCATAACTAGGGGTGAAATATTAGTCAATGGAGTGCCTCTAAAAGAAAAAGGTGATTTCTTGCCAAGCTCTGGTG
>CAKVJS010000012.1 GCA_934754755.1 uncultured Erysipelotrichales bacterium | reverse complement strand
TATTTTTTATAGTAGTAATCAACCAATTTGATAACGACTTCTGTATCTGTCTGGCTGTAGAATGTATAGCCATGCTTCAGGAGTTTTTCTTTCAGCTCCGTATAATTCTCAATGATACCGTTATGTACGCCAACGACCTCAGACTCAACTTCTCCAGAGCCAGAGCGAGTACAGTTACCAGAAACGTGAGGATGTGCATTTGTCTGGCTCGGTTCCCCGTGTGTTGCCCAGCGAGTATGGCCAATACCACAAGTTCCCTTCAGCGCATTGCCGCTATCTGTTTTTTCCATCAGATTAGACAAACGGCCTTTTGCTTTCACAACCTGTGCCAGATCTTCTCCATCACGGACAGCCAGTCCAGCTGAGTCATATCCTCTATATTCCAGTTTAGACAGTCCATCCAGTAGGATCGGTGCTGCCTGTCGGTTTCCTGTAAAACCAACAATTCCACACATAGGTTTATCCCTCTCTTCTTTGTTTTACTTTCCCTCTATTATGCAAAACGGCTCTGGATTACTGCCCAGAGTCGTCCTTGACTTTACGCCTTATATCCCTTTTCGCAAATCACGTTGACCACTTCGTCAACATACTTCTGGCAGGTGTCGTGGTCAGGTGCTTCCACCATAACACGCACGACTGGCTCAGTGCCGGATTCACGAACCAGAATACGGCCAGTATCGCCCAGTGCCTCAGCAACTTTAGACACGGCTTCCTGCACGGCATGGTCATTCTGTGCAGCCTTCTTATCGGTCACACGGACATTCTCAAGCACCTGCGGATAAATCTTCAACGGTGCTGCCAGTTCGCTCATCGGCTTCTTCTTCGCCAGCATGACTTCCATCATCTTCAGACTGGTCAGAATGCCATCGCCAGTGCTTGCATACTTGGAGAAGATGATATGGCCGCTCTGCTCACCACCGATACGGCAGCCGTTCTTTGCCATGTACTCGTAGACATACTTATCGCCCACAGCGGTCTTGGCATAGCCGATGCCCTGTTCATCGAACGCTTTGTACAGACCAAAATTGGACATAACGGTCGTGACCACAGTGTTAGTCAGCAGCTTGCCGCGCTCCTTCATGTAGCAACCGTAAATGTAAAGGATATGGTCGCCAGTGATGACATTGCCTTTCTCATCCACGCACAAGCAGCGGTCGGCATCGCCATCGTATGCAAAACCGACATCCAAGCCCTTCTCCACAACAAACTTTTGGAGGCCCTCGATATGAGTGGAGCCAGCATTATTGTTGATGTTCAGACCATTCGGATGGTTATTGATGACGTAGGTATCTGCTCCGAGGGCATCGAACACAGACTTGGCGATGTTCCAGGAACTACCGTTGGCGCAGTCCAGACCAACCTTGACGCCCTTGAAAGAGTAGATACCCAGAGAGATCAGGTAGCCCATGTAACGGTTACGGCCAGAGATGTAATCCACAGTACAGCCGATATGCTCACGATGAGCAAAAGGCAGTTCTGGCCAGTCCTTATCGAACACATTGAGCTTGCCATCGATGTAATCCTCCACCAGCAGCAGGGTCTCTTCGGGCATCTTCTCGCCGTAGCAGTCGATGAGCTTGATGCCGTTGTCGTAGAACGGGTTGTGGCTGGCCGAGATCATGATGCCGCAGTCAAAGTCATCCACGCGGGCGATGTAGGCCACAGAGGGCGTCGTGGTGACATGCAGCAGATAGGCATCTGCACCAGAAGCAGTCAAGCCAGCAACCAGGCTGTATTCAAACATGTACGAGCTACGACGAGTATCCTTGCCGATGACAATACGGGCAGGATTGCTGTCACCATTGCGCTCACGCAATGCGTTATAGTACCAACCTAAGAAACGCCCCACTTTATAAGCATGATCAGAAGTTAATGTAATTCCGGCTTCTCCACGGAAGCCGTCTGTTCCAAAATACTTACCCACTTTTAATTACCTCAATTTCTTCTCTTGTAAAAAACCAAATTCACTTACTGCAATATAATTCTTTCAGTATTTCCACTGTATGTGTCAATCCTTCTTCAACTGTAAATGTGTCTCTATAACCCAATTTTTTGATTTTGCTATTATCCAGTGCCGAATTATTCATTGGGTTAAAGGATTTTTCTTCTATATCAGAAGGGAGTTCCATTAATAATTTCACCTGTCCAGCCTTTGCAGTAATCTCGGCCATTTTCCTTATTGTGGTTACTTCGTCATGTCCTATATTATAAGCCTCCCCACACTTTCCAGCTTGAAGAACTGTTAAAATTTGAATTGCACAATCTATGGAATAGCAATAAGACCTTTTCTGTGAACCATCACTTTTCATCACAAGATTTTCTCCATTTGCTGCTTTATATGCAAAATCCGAAGAAATTCGCTTATCATTTCTTTTGGCAGAAGGACCGTAAATATGACCAGGTCTAGCAATCACGGAGTTCACATTATATTCAGTACAGTAAGCCTTACATAGTAACTCAGATGCCCTTTTCGCTATTGGGTAAGAAGACCTGATGTTATCAATATCTACCTTTCCGTACACTCCTTCTATAAAAGACTCGCTTGTATCCTTTTTACCATAAACTTCACTCGAAGATATATAGAGTAATCTCTCTACACTGTTCTGTTTTGCAAATTCCAGCAAATTATGCAATCCATCAAAATTAGATAAAATAGTTTCAACTGGTTTTTGCGTATACAGCTCGGGGCTAGCCAATCCAGCCCCACAGATAATATAATCTGGGGCTATTTCCAAATTTGGTTTTTGTAATGCATCATAAGCAACATAGTCAACATTATCCAAGTTTCCAAATCTATCTTTAAATTGCTCGATGTTTCTTGCTCCAACATATATTTTACCTGTTTTACCACAGGTTAAAAGGACATCTATTACTGTAGAACAAATTAGCCCTAATCCACCTGTAACAAAAAATGTTTTACCATGTAACATACTTAAATTATTTCTGTCTACTGCTTTTTTTAAATCATAAATATACTTCTTAGAATCTAATAATCTCATCATTTGCCTTATTTTTTAATCCAGTCATCGTTTTTTGCATTTAGCAATGCTTTAAAAATCTCAATATCTTCAATCGTAGTTATTTTTATATTTTTTTCCGACCCTTTTGAGAAATATGTTGTGTAGCCATACTTTTGCATCAAAGAGCATGATGCAGCCATATTGGTTACTCCATCCACAATTGCTTTATTATGAACTTCCCATAATTCATCAAACCTATACGAATGAGGTGTTTGTGTTCTCCATAACTCATCTCTATTAAGTGCAGCATTAGACTCAATGCCATCCTTAGACACAAATACAACCTCTGTTGTCGGAATAACCGTAACAGCAGATCCATAACGTTTCTGTTTTACTAAGTTATCCGTTATTACATCTTGTGGAAGCATCGGCCTGTTTCCGTCATGTACAACAACAACAATATCTTTTGTCGATGTATTGTCTTCTTTTATTGCCTTTAAACCATTATAAATTGACTCTTGTCCCGTCGCACCGCCAGTAACAATCCTTTTTAGCTTTGTAATATTAAATTGCTTTGCATAGGCTTCAAGCACCGCACTCCATCCTTCCAAGCAGGACACATAGATTTCATCAATACTAGGATGCTGTTGAAACGCTTCAAGCGTATAAATAATGATTGGCTTGTTCTCCACCGTCAAGAACTGTTTAGGCAAGTCTTGATGCGTTCTAGTTCCTGTTCCACCAGCAGTTAATATAGCAATAGTTGACATTTAAAACTCCTCCTCATACCAGAAACATTATATATTCCACTACAATATGCGTAGCACAAATGCGATTATTCTACAACTTGATACGCAATTTTATCCTTTAGTAAAGTACTGCATTTTCCACTGTTGGATTTCCAGTTCGGATTAGGAATTCTCCAATCATCATTATAGATAGATGCTAATATTTCTTCAGCATTATAAGGAACAGATACTTTTACTCCATCGGCCTCAATATACTTTGTTTTATCTACCCTCGGAAGTGTTACAAGATAAACACTATACTCTGAATTTGAAGAATACTTAACTCCATCCAATTTATCATACGAATACTGGATCATCTTATTTCCATCATAGAACTGACCAAAGAAATCTATTGTCAGCTTATCTACTTGATAAGTCTGCTCAGTAACAAGACCTTCAAATACGAATTCTCTTATTTTTCTAAAACCTGACTTTGCCATTACCTTTTGTAAATCACTCCATGAGAAATCTTCTGTAATGACCACTGCAAAATCAATATCTAAATCCCATTTGATGAGTTTTTTATCTCTTACAATTCCAAGTAATGTCCCAGCGTATGCATAGTACAGTCCACCAGACGTGTTCATTGTGTTTTCAACTAAGTTCAAATACTTAACACCATTATTTTGTATTTCTTCCTGTTGATGCTGCATTTTTCTTTCTATCTTTTTTTGTCCAACCAATTTTTCATAGTTGTCGCCAATAAATGGAATCGCTTTTATTTTATGCCATATCTGTTTTAGTTTCCTCATAACTAACTCCCCCTTAGTGAATAAACACATGCTTTATTTTAAAGAAAATTCTTTTTAACTCTTTTACATTAATAACAATCAGGATTGCCATTATTGCAATTTCAATAGGGACAATAGACAAATAGCTTTCCACAAACGCCTGAACAAATAATAGCATCCACGTTACTATAATTATAAAATAATCTTTAATCCAAATATCTTTACCTACAGCCCTTTTTCTTACCGCATATATAATATACGAGCAAATCACTGTTGCAATTGTAGCTCCTTGAATCCCCATCAAATAAACCAAAATGATGTTCATTACAATATTTGTGGCAGCACCGATTATAGCGGACCACATCATCGCTTTTGAATCTTTCTTTGCTGCCAATATCGGTCCTAACAAACCAGAAGCACAATTAAGCACAGAACTTAGCAGTAGAAAAGGAACGTACTGCCAGGCAACATAAAATTCTTTTGCGTATAATATATGAGCCAATGGTTTTGACAGAATAATCAAAAATGAACATGCTGCACACATTAGCAAATTAATAGATGAGAATGTATTTCCATAAAATTTCGAGGTATCCTCTTCGCCATATTCCTTAACCGCAGATATCTGCCATGCCTGTGTAAATATTCCTTGTAGAGTATTTATAATCTGTGGAATTTTATATGACACGGACAGCAGTCCATTTGAGGCCACTCCTAACATAAAGGCAACTACATATTTATCAGCTGCGCTATTAATCCACCATCCAACAGCAGTTGCAATCAAAGGAACCGAGTACATTAGCATCTCATGTTGAGTTTTTTTATCAATTTCTGTTACGTCAATGTACTCCCACACTTTAATACGAATTGCTAAATAAATAGCCGAAATCATCTGAGCCAGAATACTTGAGAAAAAGAATCCAATTAATCCCCACTTTAAAACCAATAAGAATAGAATATTGGTTATTATTGTCACAAAAGTCCCAACTACCCCTGCTATTCCCATGTCTTTAACACGTTCCAACCCTTTTGAAAATTGAATTAAGAGTTGGTTAACGGCATAGGAGGCATAATATAAGAATATGTATATTTCTAGGCCACTGATCCCGGGCAATAGATTTATACGCTTCAATAGCCACATACATATTCCAAAAAGAATCGCACTAATAGAAATAAACTTCATTCCTATTGTTGCAATCGTTTTTTTATTGACTGCACAATCCATAGAGAACCGCATTACCGCATCAACGATATTTAAAGTTAAGATTGGGAAAAGAAGTGTAGCCGTTGAAACTGCTAAATCATACGAACCGTATTCAGTAGTAGAAAGAACGCTTGTATATAAAGGTACAAGTAAAAATATCAGTATTTTTGACGAAAAGTTTGCTATCATCAAAACGCCAATATTTTTAAATAAGTATTTGAATTTATTCTCCATCGAAGTTCCTTTAAGTATCTATGCTCCTCTTAAAATCATCAAAGCTTTCATAAATAGGCTTAACATTCTTTAAATCGCTGATAATTTCTGAAATGTTATCTCCATCCACTTTGATTCCAGCATAGATTTGATCCTTTCCTTCAAATTTCCATAGCTGGTTATACCAATTCATATCATTTTCCGTTAGTTCTCTTTGCAAATATGACTTGGTCCGCTTATAATATATTTTCGCATAACTATCAAGTCGTTTTATCTGACGTTCATAATAATCATCCAACGTACAAACAACTTTAGCCGGATTTCCTGCAACAACTACATTGTCAGGAATATTTCCTGATACAACAGCACCTGCCCCGATAATAACATTATTTCCAATTTGACTTCCCATCAAAATAATGGACTTCATCCCAACAAAAACATTATCACCGACTTTTGTAACTCCAGCCTTTCTTGGCATACAATGATATTCCGGACGTAAAACTGCATAACTATAGTCATGTGCTAAGATAATAACTTCTGCTGTAATTCTACAATTCTTTCCAATTTCAATAAATGGAAGGCTAGTTTCATCAACAACAGTATTCATTGGATTATAGAAGATTGTTCCTTCTCCTATCTTTGCCCCCCCCCGACGAAGGAAGTTAACATAAGCCTCAGAACAGTACTTATTAGGGTAAATTAGTTTTTTTATTGCTTCCTTAATTTTCACAATAGACACTCCTATTTTTTTCTTTCAAATATTCGGTTATCGGTATCAATAACAAAGCCACTTGGCAAACAAAGTAACTTTCTGTATTATCTGTTAAATAGGTAATAAACAGATATAGAATCAACGCCATATATATTGTAGCGGCTTTTTTCCCATATTCATTCATAAATTTAACCGGAAAATAGATCAAATTAAGAGCATACCAAATCAAAGAACCAACAAATCCAAAATTGATATATATTTTAAGGATGTCATTATGAACGCCTCGCACCGCTGCCATATACATAACTTCGCTTCTATCCATATTTTCCACAACTTTTGCAACGCCTGCCATTCCCCATCCCATTTGTGTTGGTGAGAGTTTAGTTCTTCGGACAAAATATGCATAAATCAAATCTCGTCCCATATTGTTGATGCCATGTTCATTCAGTATTGCAAAGAATTCATTATTATATACTATAAACAAATATCCATAGCAGACCAAAACACCAACTATTCCAATTGTAAGCAATTTACGACGAGACAGTCCTTTTTTATGTACAAACAAGGAAAACAATCCCGCCGCCGCAATGCCTGCCATACCTATTCTTTTTGATCCCAAAATGAATGAAATAACAAGAAAGACTAATTTCCCTGTGTTATGTTTTTTTCTCTCGGCAAAAAACAAATAATATATAATGCATAGTCCTATGGCAAAAGTCAATTCATGAACTTCAAAATAATTTGATGCACCCTCACTAAATGCAAAAGCACCTAAAAAGCTCTCAACAATTCCAGCAATTCCTACATGAAAAATAGCACTTATAAAAACAAGAATTTCATCCACAATAAATGTATTCGAAATACACTCTATCGCTTCATCTCCACACAGTTCCCATATTCCAATAACAACTGCATAAATGCAAAATCGATCCAAGAACACTGCTAAAGATCTAGTCCAATATCTTATGCCATACATTGCCGGCACAGGACTTGTAAATACAGCAAAGCATTCTACCACTATCATCAACACTACAAGAGGCAAAAGAATTGTCAGAAGTCTTTTTACTTCATAATCGGAAACCTTTCTTGGGCGTGATAATGCATACGCCACTAGAAACAAAGCTGATATATATTTAGAGTAATACAACAATTGATATGCTACTCCACCTGATATTCCAAACAATTTTGAACTTTGTCCAGAAAATAGGGTAAGTAAAAGCGTTATGGCACATAGCAAATGTGTTTTTTTAACTGTTAATCTACTTTTCATTTACGCTTAAACCCCTCTATGCTTTTAATCTAACCAACAGTTCGCAAACACTATATAATCGGGCCTTTAAAAACCAAATCAACAATCTTCGTGTAAATTTTTCTTTTTTGACTTCCACGCTATTTATTATTTTATGAAGTTGTTCATCCTTACATATAGCTTTGAACGCCGATTTCTTTTTATCATTACTCATATCCGCTTGAATAATCATTTTCATTGCAGCAATTGTATTAGAAATAAATGGACCCGAAAAGCGTTTTTTTACCTCATCATTATAATTTAGTTCATCACATGCATCTATGCAGGCATTATAGAATCTCTTTATTCTATTGAATCGATCTGCCTTATACGTATGTGTCAATGACGTACTATTCTCACAATAGTAATAGAATGCCTCTGGAATTATAGTAACTTTTTCTACATTTCTGTACAATCGCAACAATGAATATACATCCTCAGATATAATGTCCCGTTCCGAAGCAAATCTCCAGTTGCTTTCTAATATCAACTTCATAGAATACATACAAAAACATGCGCTTAACCATAAATTCGTACTCTTCCCTGTTGCAGGATTATCAGAAACCAAATCAGGTAAAAGCACTTCTTGAACCTCAGAGCTCACATAGCTTTCTTTATCTATTGTAGGTATATACGTTCTGACGATTTTTCCTTGTGCATTAACATCGTAGTGGCCAAACAAAACCATATCACTATTGTTTTTCTGTGCGGTATTATATGCCTTTTCTATTGTACTTGGATCAATATAATCATCGCTATCAAAAAAGCAAATGTATTCTCCAGAAGCATTTTCTATTCCCGTATTACGGGCATATCCAAGTCCTGAATTAGCCTTATGGATAACTTTTATTCGGCCATCTTTCTTAGCCCACTCTTCGCATTTTTGAGGGCAATCATCCGGTGACCCATCATCTACAAGAAGGATTTCTAGGTTTCTGTATGTCTGATTTATAACGCTCTCAATGCATCTATCAAGATACTTTTCCACATTGTATATTGGTAAGACAATGCTTACTAATCCTGCTTTCATTTATATATTCCTCGCTACATCAATTCTTCATGTTCTTAATCACTTTTGCCGGACTCCCAACTGCCACACAATAATCTGGTACGTCTTTAGTAACCACCGAATTGGCTCCAACCACGCAATGTCTGCCAATCCTCACATTGCCTACAATCACTGCATTGATTCCAATGTAAGAACCTTCTCCAATGGATACTTTCTGTCCTCTTTGTACAATTCCTTGATCAATCACTGGAACATCTACGTCACGGTACTCATGATCACAATCGGTTATGTACACGTTTGGAGAAAGGAGTACTTTTTCTCCAATTTCCAAAGAATTAGCAATAGAGATTCGGCATCGTTCACCAATTTCGGAGCCTTTGCCAATTCTCACTGTACCCCCCCCCGACCAGATTTGGGCATATGGACGTACCGTCACACAATCTTCCAAGGTAATATGGTGTTTTCCTTTTAGGCTGCAATACTTACCAATATAAACGCTCTGCCCAGCGGTTATGCCAAAGATTTTTGCTCGCATCAATCCAAGGATTTCCTTGGCTTTACCTTTAAGTCTCATCCTTAAGATACCTTTCTAATTAATTTATTCGGGTACAAGAAAAACTCCATCCACTTTGTTTTCTTCATAATCCATGCAGCTATAATCGGACCTGCAAAGCTAATTCCAAGTCCCAGCGCCACATGTGCCACAGCATTCGTAACGCCAACCTTCAGTAGAACAGATCGCAGCGGTGCGGCAAACAATGTATGCATCAGAAAAATCGGCATTGTGTACTTTGCAAGAAAGTCCATACCCCTACTGAACATTTCCTCAAAATCAGCCACCATCAGGATAACCGCCACACAAGCCAATAATCCCATTATGAAAGAGATCATACTGCCGCTAATTTCCGCCGTATATACCACAATGCTCAGAATTATAAACAGCAACCCGAATATCGTCCCTTGTGCTCTTTTGCCCTTCATCTGCACATTAAACGTGCAAATACCCATACCGAGCACAAACCAGATTTCGTTTGAGAGAACCGTCGATACAGCGTAAATGCTGTACCCCCCCCCAGTTAAAATCAAGACTTTTGCAGCCAGTGCAACTATCAATCCTACTGCAGCTGCTTTCACATCGCTAAAAGTCGGTGTGACCAGAAAGATAAAAAACAATGCGTATAGATACCAATATGGAGCAGTCGGATGGAGGAACAGTGTATCACCGAGACCACCAATCTGGTCGTTAACACTACTTGAGAACACCTTTTTCAGCACCCATGTAGCAGTCGTAAAAGTGGCATAGGGGATGCCGAGTGCCAATGCTTTTTTTGCCACATTCTTGCACCAACTACCCACACTGTTTACCTTGCTGTACTTCTGATACAAGTATCCGCTACAAATAAAGAACAGCGGCACATGGAAGTAATAAATTGTCGTATTGAACCACTGGTATAAACCATTTTCAGGCAGAATATTTGACTTCGTCATGCTCTGGAAGAAATGGCCCAGTACAACCAATATACAGGCAATAACTTTTACATCATCGACCCATTTTTCTCTTGTTCTTGCCGCTGTTTTTTCACTCATTACTTCGTCTCCATCTGCTGTGCGATATCAGCATCCACGATTTCCTCGCCGGTCTTATGCTTCAGCTGTTCTTTGGAAGCCTCACTCAGACCGTTGTTGATCACACAATTCATATCGCAGGTGCTGCACTTGTCCAGTTCTTCCTTAGTGACCTTGCCATCACGGTAGTCACGGCAAATCTTCAGTTCGTACATGCTATACGGATGCTTGGTGAAGAGAGCCTTGAACTTGTGAATCAGAACCCAGGTAGCAGGTTTCCAGATGTACTTATGCATAGCAGGGCTGACAGAGCCAATCATCCAGCAGTCACGGTCGCAGCAACGAACCTTCTTGCGGACTTCCTCAGCCTGCGGACTGTTCCACAGTTCGTCCCAGCTCTGGGTATTCAGGTTGCCCATGACTTCTTTATCCTTGGTACCATTACAAGGCATAACATCGCCATACGGGTCGATGAAGAAGGTATCAAAACTCATGTCGCAAGGCAGCAGACGCTTCTGACCGTAAATGTAGTTGATCAGACCGTGGTTAAAGTAGGCACGGAACCATTTTTTCGGGCTGTTGCTGCGGAGCAGTTCGTTGACCAGATTCTCGAAATTCTTTGCGACCATCGGACGGTCATGGATGATATTTTTTGCCTCAACAAAGTAGAAGCTGTTATGCAGAGAAGCCGTGGCGAACTCCATACCCATCTCGTTTGAAATCTTGTACAGCGGAACCAGGTCAGGAGCATTCTTGTCCTGGACGGTCATACCAAAACCGACATCCTTCATGCCCATCTCACGCAGTTTCTTCAGCGTACCGTATCCACGCTGGTAGCCGTTCTGCAGGCCACGGATCTCGTTGTTGGTCTGCTCCAGACCTTCGATAGAGATACGAATACCAATCTGCGGAAACTCTTTGCACAGATCAACGATACGATCCGTAAAGAAACCATTCGTAGAAATAACGATACGGTCAGATTTCTTATACAGTTCACGCACAATATCCTTCAGGTCAGAGCGGATGAACGGCTCACCGCCGGTGATGTTCGTAAAATACATCTTCGGCAGTTTCTTGATGGTTTCGATGCTGATTTCCTCTTCCGGTTTGGAAGGTGCTTTATAACGGTTACACATAGAGCAACGGGCATTGCAGCGATAAGTGACGATGACCGTACCATTTAACTTCTTTTCTTCAGACATGATTAACTCTCCTAACTCTCTCTTTTAAGAATGTTTCGATTTTATTTAAGAACCACTTGGCACACACCGAGAACACAACCGAGTCACAAATAACTGCAACTGCTGTGAAGATATATGCCAGCAGACCATTTCCAAACAGATGAACAAGGTGTAACTTTTCAAGCACACGATAAATTACCATGTGGCACAGGTAAATCTCGAAGCAGATACCGCCAAGGAACTTGGCGACTGGATTGACCAGTCCCCCCCCCCATTGCATCCGATGGTATAGACCAGTGCGGCCACGCAGAAGAACAACATTGTAAGTGTAGAACTACCTATTGCAAAATAAACAACTGTAGCAATCAGCAAAAATACTCCGGCGATAACTTTGTACTTCGATGCAAGCTCGGACAACTCCTTTCGATAGAGGAAGATCAGTCCACCAGCGATGAAATAAACTGCACAATACAGAATGTTTGTCCTTGCACTGAAATTCACTAGCACTCTATCTACAATGTGGCTTTCATCAAAGAAATATGTGCTGCATACGAAGTTGTAGATTACAGCACAGGCAAGTGCCAACCACGCGCGTTTCTTGTTTTCCAGCAGGAAGCAAAAAAACGGAAACAACAGATAAAATACGAAAATCACTGCCAACGTCCAACTTACACCGATAACCGATATGTTCATATTCGGCAAAAGACCCTGACAAAGTGTCAGGTTTGCAAAGACCTCATACAATGCACTTTTACTGGGTGACATTACAAAGTCCAGCGCACAAAGCAATGCGAAGTACGGCCAAATTTTGCTGTATCTTTTGGTATAAAAATCTCCTACACTGATTTTCTGTTCCTTGAATTTCTGGTAATAGCCGCAGCACATACCAAAGCCGCTGACCATCATAAAAAGGAACACAAGATTCGTAAAGGATGGTATCAACTTCTGGAATACAAACCCGTTCAAACCGTAATTGCCATTTGTGAGGACGTGCATCAGTGCAATCCCCAATATGGCGTAGGCCTTCAAGCCATCTATTCCTTCATATCTCTCTTTCATCCCACAAGCATCCCCCACAGTGTCTTTGCATATTTTTCCTCTGAGCACTCACTTTCAAGGAAGCTCTTAAACTTTTCCGCACTAGCATTAGCTTCTCCTCTATGCTGTAAGTAGTACTGAATTTTATTTTTCCAGTCTTCTATATCCTTACCACACAAAGCACCTCTGCCATCGGCGAAATACTCCTGTGTAGTTACCGTATCCGACGTAATCGCCATCTTCCCATTGGCGGCTGCCTGATAAAAAGCAATCAATCCGGCCGGTGCCTCCGTATCCAACGGCGTAACTACCAACTGTGACTGACACATGAGCTCAAGGAATTCCTGCTCAGGAATATCAGACTTCACCACCATGTTTTTTCCGAAGTTCTCTTTGTACTCTTCAAACTTATCCTTCGGCATAACACAGTTGAATGTAACTTCCGGCATCGCCTGTGCAATTCTAATCAGAAACTCCCAATCGCGACCGTTTCGGCCACCGCAGAACACGGTATTCGGATTAACTTTTCCTTGATATTCAATGCTGTAACCGCCATGATAGGTGTCATGCAGCAACGTGTACTTCTTATGGATTCCGAGCATTTCGTTCAGATGCTCACCGTACTTCTTAGAGGTCACAGTCGCTTGAACCTTTTTTGATTTCAAAACCGGCTTATATAAGAGCTTCGCCACTTTGTTCTTAGTCGTTACTTTATCTTTGAGCAGAATATTTAGCGCAATAATCTTTCTATTTTTGAACTGTACTTTACATAACCACCAGCACAAAACTGCCATGAAGTCGTACCAGCAGATGATAGTGTCACCCTCCGCCGACTGCTTGATCATATCCTTGCAAGCTGCCAGCATTTCTTTGGTGGAATTACATCTCTGTGGAGGATAAATCTGCCGAATCTTGGCTGTTTCATAGCCGTTCAGAAATGTCATATTCTGTTTATCCGCTGGGTTATCAAACAGCATATAAACCATCGGCCTGTCCTCCTCTCTTACTGATACACTTTCATAATTTTCTCGTAATACTCATCAATGGTATCGAAGCTGATGTCCTTGCAGTTCTTGCTATACTGCTCACACAGCTTCTTATCACCCCAGAGCTTCTCGATTTTCTTCTTCAGATCTTCGGCATTACCGCTCTCAAACAGCTCACCGGTCTTGCCGACCTGAATCAGTTCCGGGATGCCACCAATGTCTGCTCCCAGTACCGGTGTGCCATACATCTGGGATTCCATTACGGAGAACGGGCAGTTC
>CAKVJS010000011.1 GCA_934754755.1 uncultured Erysipelotrichales bacterium | reverse complement strand
TTATGGATCAAGGACGGATTATTGAACGAGGAAATCATGATGCTTTATTAGAAAAACGAGGTGTTTATTACCAACTCTATACCGGTGGTTTTGAACTCGAATAAAAGAACTGCTTAGGTGTCGACGATATGTCGGCACTTTTTCAATAGAAATATTTCCATAGTTAACGTATCTATAGGAAATGCGATTAGTATATTCTGACTAACAGTTCCGTATTCTCTAATTGTAAAAAAGCTTAATGTATATTATACATTAAGCATTCGTGTTTGGATCATTTAGGCCAAATACTATAAGATAAGTACCTATCAATAAACCTATTTGTCCGGTATAACCAGTTACCTGTACAGCGACTGTATCTCCCGCGTTTAAGTGAAAAATAGCAGCATCTGTCCATACGCTCACATTACTGGGAACTTGTACTGTTGTATTAGCAATATTATTTATATATATGTGAGAATTTAACGATTGTGGGGAGCTTAAAATTAGTTGATATGTTATATAGTACAAATCTGGTTGCATGACTGTAAAGGTAGTAAAATCTGGGCTATTTATTGAATTACTAATAGTAGTCTCAAAAGGTATCAATGTACCATTTGTATTTACATCAATAATACTAGGAGTTAAATCTTCTTGTGCAGCAGATGTATACTTCGCTATAATGTTTGCTGAACCTGTCATTCCTGTGGCGCCCGTGGGACCCGTGGGTCCTGTGGGACCGGTAAGCCCTAGATCACCTTGTGGACCCGTATAACCGACGGGTCCAGTAGGACCGGTAGGTCCTGTTTCACCACGTTCTCCGACTATTCCTGGATCACCTTGTGGCCCCGTATAACCAATAGGTCCAGTAGGACCAGTAGGTCCCGTTTCACCACGTTCTCCCCCTGGCCCTGGATCACCTTGTGGACCCGTATAACCAATGGGACCAGTTGGACCGGTAGGCCCTGTTTCACCACGTTCTCCCCCTGGCCCTGGATCACCTTGTGATCCGGTAAATCCCGTTGGTCCAGTAGGGCCGGTAGGTCCTGGATCACCTTGTGGCCCAGTAGGTCCTGTCTCACCACGTTCTCCATCTGTTCCTGCATTACCATCGGATCCCGTATATCCTGCGGGTCCAGTAGGACCGGTTGGGCCTGTCTCGCCACGTTCTCCTTGTTGTCCCATAGGTCCTGTTGCACCGGTAATACCAATACCGTCAGCTCCTGCAGGTCCTATAGACCCCGTTGATCCTTGCGATCCAGTAGCTCCTGTTGGTCCTGTTCTACCCATTGGACCCATAGGTCCAATAGGGCCTGTTATGCCTGGCCTTCCGGTAGGCCCCATAGGTCCCATAGGTCCGGGAGGGCCCGTTGGCCCAGTAGTTCCCGATACACTATTATGTGGGGGACAAATCAATTTTTTTCTACTCATATATATCACCTATCTTATTATATGCAGGACTACAAATAAGCGACTTTCAATATTTGTGAATATTATAAAATAATCATAAATGTCAATACTTGTAATTATATAAATTGCTTTTAGTGGCTTTGAACTCAAATAAAAGAACTACTTAGGTGTTGACGATATGTCGGCACTTTTTCTATGTTTTGGAAATATTTTTATCTATAGAACATTTGTGGAAATGCGATTAAACTAAGGGGTAATGAATATGAATTGTTTTAATACTAAAAATAGAAGAATATAGTATATTGTGACTAATAGTTTGATATTCTCAAATTGTAAAAAGCTTAATGTTTAATATACATTAAGCATTCGTGTTTGGATCATTTAGTCCAAATATTATAAGATAAGTACCCGTCAATAAATCTATCTGTCCGGTATAACCAGTTACCTGTACAGCGACTGTATCTCCCGCGTTTAAGTGAAAAATAGCAGCATCTGTCCAGACGCTCACATTATTGGGAACTTGTACTGTTGTATTAGCAACATTATTTATATATATGTGAGAATTTAACGATTGTGGGGAGCTTAAAAATAGTTGATATTGTATATAGTACAAATCTGGTTGCGTGACTGTAAAAATAGTAAAATTAAAATCTGGGCTAGTTATTGCATTACCAATATAAGACTCAAAAGTTATCAATGTACCATTTGTATTTACATTAACAGAAGTTAAATATTCTTGTGCAGCGAATACATACTTCGCTATAATGTTTGCTGAACCTGTCATTCCTGTGGCGCCCGTGGGACCCGTGGGTCCTGTGGGACCGGTAAGCCCTAGATCACCTTGTGGACCCGTATAACCGACGGGTCCAGTAGGACCGGTAGGTCCTGTTTCACCACGTTCTCCGACTATTCCTGGATCACCTTGTGGCCCCGTATAACCAATAGGTCCAGTAGGACCAGTAGGTCCCGTTTCACCACGTTCTCCCCCTGGCCCTGGATCACCTTGTGGACCCGTATAACCAATGGGACCAGTTGGACCGGTAGGCCCTGTTTCACCACGTTCTCCCCCTGGCCCTGGATCACCTTGTGATCCGGTAAATCCCGTTGGTCCAGTAGGGCCGGTAGGTCCTGGATCACCTTGTGGCCCAGTAGGTCCTGTCTCACCACGTTCTCCATCTGTTCCTGCATTACCATCGGATCCCGTATATCCTGCGGGTCCAGTAGGACCGGTTGGGCCTGTCTCGCCACGTTCTCCTTGTTGTCCCATAGGTCCTGTTGCACCGGTAATACCAATACCGTCAGCTCCTGCAGGTCCTATAGACCCCGTTGATCCTTGCGATCCAGTAGCTCCTGTTGGTCCTGTTCTACCCATTGGACCCATAGGTCCAATAGGGCCTGTTATGCCTGGCCTTCCGGTAGGCCCCATAGGTCCCATAGGTCCGGTAGGGCCTGTTGGCCCAGTGGTTCCCGATACACTATTATGTGGGGGACAAATCAATTTTTTTCTACTCATATGCATCACCTATCTTATTATATGTAGAGACTAAAAAAAGCGACTTCAATATTTGCGAATATAACAAATAAAATAATCATAAATGTCAATACTTGTAATTATGTAAATCGCTTTTTTGTACAAAAAAGATAAAAAAATATTTACTAATGTAGAAAGATTCTATAGAATAGAAGAGTAATTTAAAAAAAGGAGAAGAAGCATGAAGAAAAGCCGATCTTTAGATATCCGTTACGCTTGTGTCCAGGCGACGTATTTAATGTTATTTAGTAGTACAGTGGGGTATGCGTCTGCCTATTTAGGACTCCATGATTTTAATGGAACAAGTATTGGACTTATATTTTGTTTTGCTAATATATTTTCTGTCATTTTACAGCCGGGACTTGCGAGTTATATTGATAAATCAAAGAAATATACTTTATCGCAGTTGGTTATTGCCTGTGCTTTGAGTGTTGCTATCGTATCCGCGATTATGTATTTTTCTAGAACGCGTTGGGTTTTATTTGCGGGATATACATACATATTAACGTTCGCTATTACAATGATGCCCTTTGTTAACTCATTATCCTTTTCTTTTGAAAAGAAGGGGTATGATATCAACTTTAGTTTAGCACGCGGAATCGGTTCCGCTGCCTATGCCTTAACCTCTCTTTTAATGGGGTATGTGATTGCACTGTATAATTCGGATGTATTACCGATCTTCTACATTGTTGTTACACTTGCCTTCTGGGCCTTTATTATTCGTTTTAAAGCACCAAAGGTAGTGTCCGAAGAAAAGGAAAAAGAGGAGAAACCACAACAGTTATCGTTATTGCAATTTGTACGAAAGTATGGCCGCTTTATGGTGGTTGTATTGGGAATTGTGTTAGTGTATTTTGATCATGCGATTATTACTAATTTCTTTGCGCAAGTGATTGAACATGTTGGTGGATCGCAAAAGGATATGGGAAATACGTTATTCTTAGCTTCTATCGTTGAGATCCCAATGATGTTGTTATTCTCTCGCCTATGTAAGAAAATAGATGGTGGCTATTTACTAGTTATCGCCGCTGTATTTTTCACGATAAAACATATTATTACGTATTATGCGGATAGTGTAACAATGATCTATGTAGCGGAGGCATTACAAATATTTGCCTATGCTTTGTTTATTCCTTCCTCTGTATATTATGTTAGTCGTTTGATATCACATCATGATATTACTAAAGGACAAGCTATGATGACAGGTGCCATGGCACTAAGTTCTGTATTTGCCTCTTTATTAGGTGGTATTTTATTGGATACCATT
Source organism: uncultured Erysipelotrichales bacterium (assembly GCA_934754755.1). Lineage (GTDB taxonomy): Bacteria > Bacillota_I > Bacilli_A > Erysipelotrichales > Coprobacillaceae > CAKVJS01. Next base: position 10,117 of record CAKVJS010000011.1, on the reverse strand, counting down.
GGCGCTGATCATATGCTTTTAGTAGGTGCCATCGTTTCCTTCATTGGAACGATTATAGTATTCTTCTCCGTACAAAAAGTAGACTCGTAAAAATTTTATTTTCCTGTTATACTATTGTTGGAGGGAACAAGCCATGGTATCAATACTAACAACTATGATCAGTAACTTTGTTGTAACAACCAGTGTCAATACGAGTGATAGCACTCCGGATTATATGAAATATGTAATTGCGCTTCTGGTTGTTGCTATTATTCTTATTATACTATTTGTAAAAAGTAGAAAAAATAAAAATAAGTAATTAAAAATGTACGGAAATTCGTACATTTTTAATTATAATATAGATTTTTTTTCACTATATGTTTGATATTTTTTATATGCTTCCTGGCGTTTTCGAACACTCGGATATAATATTTTTTGATTGTCTAAGACATACTCATCCATCGTTGCAGATTGTATTTTATCCATATTAATAAGAATACTCTTATGGATGGATACAAAGCCATAACGAGAAAGTAAATCTACATATTGATGCAATAGGGAATGGCTAGCTATATAGGAATGCTTTTGTGTATGTACATATACCTTTCGATAATACGATTCCAGATAATAAACTTTTGACAATGGAATATAGCGATTTCGCGATCCATCCATCACTTTTAACTGACTCGGGCGAATACTGGTACGTTTTATCGCATGCAATAAAGCATTGTGAATAACAATTGGTGTGTATGGTTTTTGTAACAGTTGGTGATTGTTTAAAGGTATTACAGATTTGTCTTCATACATACCAATTACAACAGCTTCTGGTAATAATTCTTGAATGGTTTTAAAAGTAACAATATCACTGCTTAGCGTATCCAAGAATATTATTTTAAACTGAACATTCGCAAAAAGGAGATCCATAAATTCCTGATTCGTATTGAATTTATAAATAAAAATATCTTGTTCTGGAAAATAATGACTACATATTTCATCGGATAAGAGATTTAGATCTTTTATATTAACATCAACAATCGCTATTTTCATATATTATACCATATTTAAGAGTGCGTTTTTTGTAAGGAAAGCAGCGTGCTGATAAAGTGTCTGACTTTATTTTTATTTTCCGTATTTAGGTTTTGATATTGACGATATGCTGCAGATAGAAAAAAAGTTTTATTTTCAATAATTGTGTGGGTTTGTTGGTAATATCCAGAGTTTTCTAATATATCATGAACCGATAAACCAAGCCCTTCTCCAATGAGCTCCAAAGAGGTAAGTGTAATATTATTGCATTTTCCGGTTAATGGATTTTTCCCGCGCTCAATGACACTGATTTGTGAAGATGATATTTGACACATAGAAGCTAATTTATCAATGGAAAGTCCCCTTTTAATGCGTTCCATTCGTAAATAATGACCAATAATTAATGCTGAATGTTGTTTCATATTTATTCCCCCTTAAATACTATTATACAATAGCAATGCGGCCAAAAAACACTTATATGTAGGATAATTTTCTATATTATCTAACCTTACTATACGATATCTTATTTCCTTTGTATAGGTATAAAAATTAATAAAGACTTAATGTTTGTCCATACTGCCAATATAGAGTTGTCATCAAAGAGCCAAAAGATTGAATATATAGAGGTTTTTTATCACTTTGTGACAGTAATCCTCATAAAACAAATCGATTTGAAAACTTATGAAATGTTAAAAATAACTGATTTAATCAACTAAAAACAGGTTTATGTGAGAGGATTTGTATAAATATTTATTTTATGCTATCATACGACTAAGTCAAATAAATAAGGAGTGGACTATGAAAAATCATAAATTTATAAAAACGATTTTATCTAAATATACGGTGCTAGCCTTACAACTTTTTACTTCGGCATTCTTTTTATATTATTGTAATAAGGTACTGTCAGGTAAATGGTTTTATACGGCTACGGCAGTATTAGTATTAGTATGGGTACTTTTCTTGGCCATGCTATCTCGCAAAGGGAAAAGGGGGAAGCTTAGTAAGACGGCTATAGTAACGAAGATCGTTAGTATTCTTGTTAGTATATTGCTTTTGTTAGGTACGAAATATGTCGCTCGAGGGGATGATTTTATTAATGATATCACCAATAAGACCGAAGAAACACATATTGTTTCCGTACGAGTGTTAAAAAGCAGTGGAATTACGAAGCTAAGCCAAATTCAAAATAAGCCATGTGCTGTTTCGTATCAACATGATACATCCAATGTTACAAAGGCTATTTCTGAATTTGAAAAACAAAAGGGAAGTGACTTCAATTTAGTCAAAAAAGATGATTATAAAGGAGTATTAGATGCCCTGTATAATAAGACCGCAAAGGCCATTATTATTGGTAATGAGTATCTAGGACTGGTCGAAGATCAATATACGCAATTTAGAAGCGATACTGTTGAAATCGCCAACTTTAAAATCAAGAAGAAAATGGATCAAGTAACGAAACCAACCAAGGTTACAAAGGAGCCTTTTACAGTATATCTAACAGGTATTGATACCTATGGAGATATTGATGAAGTAGCTCGTTCCGATGTGAATTTACTGTTAACCGTAAATCCAACGACAAAACAAATGTTAATTGTTAGTATACCTAGAGATATGCAAGTGACATTAGCCTCTTATAATGCAATGGATAAGTTAACGCACTCCGGTATTTATGGAGTAGATGAGACGATTAAAACGATTGAAAAATTCTTGTCTGTAGATGTTAACTATTGGGCTCGTACAAACTTTAGTGGGATGAAAGATATTATTGATCAATTGGATGGTGTTACGATATATTCTCCATATAAAGATTTTCGAACATTACATGGTGATTATCTAATTACGAAAGGTGAACATAAGATGTTTGGCGATCAAGCGCTAAGCTTTGTTCGGGAACGATATCGTTTACCAGATGGCGATTATGATCGTGGAAGAAACCAACAACGGTTATTAAAAGCGATGATGAGTAAGGCTATGTCACCTAAAATTATAACGAACTTTAGTAATATTTTATCGGCTATTGAAGGTACCTTTGAAACAAATATGTCAAATAAAGAAATCCGTTCTTTACTTAACATGCAAATGGATGATATGGCTGGTTGGGATATTGTCAATGCACAAGTTAGTGGATCCCCTAGCTATACATTAGAAGCTTATTCTTCAAAGGGACATCGAACATATGTGACAATCCCTAATAAGAAATCCGTACAAAAAACAGAAGAACTGATTAAGAAAATCCTTGCGAATGATAAACTAACGAAGGAAGATCTTAAGGGTGCTAATGGAGAAGAACAATAGTTCTTCTCTTTTTAAGTTACATTCGATCAAGCATGTGAATTGACAAATTTAGGGCTATTTTATACAATTAAAAAGAATACTAAAAACAAAGATATAGGCTCGCATCTTCATAGGTGTGAGCTTTCTATCTTCTATATAAAAATAGTAAGTCATTATGAAGGAGAATAGAAATGATTGTTGTACTACAAAGTCAAATTACAAAAGAAGAGTTGGGTCAACTAGTAACCCAAATAGAAGCAAAACAAGGGGGCGTGCAGGTAATACAAACAAAGGACCAAACGATACTTCGTGTTTCAGGAGAAGTATGTGAGTCAGATATACGAGAATTAGACAGACATTCTCTGGTTACACAAATAAGTAACGACTCAAAACCATATGTGTTAGCTGGGCGATCATTGCATCCTCATGACAGCGTTATAGATGTAGCCGGAGTCAAAGTAGGTGGGCCACATCTGGCTTGTATTGCGGGACCATGCGCAGTGGAAAGTGAAGAACAAGTGATTGCCATCGCAAAAAAAGTGCAAGCATCAGGAGCTAATATGTTACGGGGTGGTGCTTTTAAACCAAGAAGTGCGCCCTATTCTTTTCAGGGGCTACAAAGTCAAGGATTAGATATATTAGTAGCCGCAAAAAAAGCAACGGGGTTACCTATTGTTTCTGAATTAATGTCCACTGATTATTTAGAGGAGTTTGTAAAAAAAGTCGATTTGATCCAAATTGGTGCTAGAAATATGCAAAATTTTGATTTACTAAAAAAGCTTGGGCAAGTAAACAAACCGATTTTATTAAAAAGAGGACTCAGTGCTACGTATGAGGAATGGTTGCTGGCGGCGGAGTATATTATTGCCCACGGAAATCCCGATGTCATTTTATGTGAACGGGGGATTCGGACATTTGAAACCTATACCCGCAATACCCTTGACTTGCAGGCGATACCGGTAATCCAAAAGCTGAGTCATTTACCTATTATTATCGATCCTAGCCATGCTGGTGGCGCTTGGTGGCTGGTTGATTCTATGGCTAAGGCAGCAATTGCTGCTGGTGCGAATGGGTTAATGATAGAAGTACATAATGATCCTAAGCATGCCTTGTCGGATGGCGAGCAGTCGTTAAAACCAGAAACATATGATGATGTATTGCAACAAATTAAGAGTATTGTTACAATAATGGGGAAAGAAATATAGAGGAAACTATATGAAAAAGATAGAAGTGAAGGTTGGAAAACCATATCCAATATATATTGAAAAAGGTATTTTACAACAAGCGGCTTCCTATATGCAACAAATCGGTCATTATAAAAAAATAATGATAGTATGTGATGATAATGTCTTTCCTCATTATGGAGATGACTTAATCTCCCTTTTACAACCGGTGTATAAGGTGCACCATATCATTGTTAAACATGGTGAGGAATCGAAACAAATGGGTGTTGCTATGGAATTGTATCAGGCCTTGATAACCCATAACTTTACCCGTAGCGATGCTATAATTGCCCTAGGGGGCGGTGTTATTGGTGATTTAACCGGGTATGTGGCAGCTACTTATTTACGAGGCATAGCCTTGATTCAAATACCAACTTCCTTACTTGCGCAAGTTGATGCATCGGTTGGTGGAAAGGTTGCCTTAAATATGCCGGAAGCAAAAAATCTAATCGGAACCTTTTATCATCCCCAATTGGTGCTGATCGATCCATCCACATTACAAACCTTACCCCGACGTTACTTTAACGATGGGATGGCAGAGGTGATTAAATATGGTTGTATTAAGGATGCTTCTTTATTTGCGGATCTAGCCAAGTATGAATCGTATGAAGCCTTATACCAAGACATGGAAGATATTATAGAACGTTGTGTCACGATTAAACGAGATATTGTTGAATTAGATCCATATGACCATGGTAAACGAATGTTGTTAAACTTTGGCCATACACTAGGACATGCCATTGAACAGTATTACCAATATGAAAAGTATAGCCATGGGGAAGCAGTAGCTATTGGCATGGTACAGATTTGTAAAATTGCTGAGCAACAAGGTTTAACCAAAGAAGGTACGGCTTTTAAAATCCAAGCAGTAGTAGACAAGTATAGCCTGCCCTATACTTGTAACGAAGAGACAGAGAATTTACTATCTGCTATTTTGTTAGATAAAAAAAGTAGCCATCAACAAATCACGTATATTCTTCTACAAACGATTGGTGAAAGCTGGTTATACAAGGCAGATAATCGATGGCTTCTTCTAGCCAAGCGGGTATAGTATATGAAACGATTAAAAATTAAACCAACCACTTTACGAGGGCATATTACCGTTCCACCCTCTAAGAGCTTAAGCCATCGAGCTATTATCGGTGCCGCCTTAGCGGATGGTATAAGTGAAATCACAAATATTGTCTATAGCCAAGATATTATTGCTACATTGGATGCCATGGAAGCTATCGGAACTACGATTACGAGACATTCTAATGCTTTGTTGATTGATGGATCCACTACTTTCCATAAAGAGGATCGGTTCATCGATTGTCGTGAGTCTGGCTCTACCCTTCGCTTTTTGCTTCCTATTACCTTGGTTACCAATAGTCATAGCCACTTTATTGGCCAAGGAAATTTGGGGAAAAGGCCTTTGGATCCATACTATACAATTTTTGATGAACAATCGATTATTTATCGTGCTAATAAGGATACCTTAGATTTACATGTTACTGGAAAACTAAGCCCAGGCAATTTTTCGTTGCCGGGGAATATCTCTTCCCAATTTATTAGCGGCTTATTATTTGCTTTACCTTTACTTGCTGGGGATTCCACAATTCTTTTAACAACGGCAGTAGAGTCTAAAGGATATATTGATTTAACGTTACATATGTTGGATTATTATGGGATCTGCATTACACATGACGACGCATATACTCATTTTATGATTCCGGGTAACCAGAAGTATAAGCCACATGATTATCAAGTGGAAGCCGACGCATCACAAGCGGCTTATTTTGCGGTAGCCGGAGCATTAGGTAATCCTATTGTTATGACCAATATAAATATGGATACTAAGCAAGGTGACCAACAAATATTTACTCTTTTAAAAAGAATGCAGGCATCTATCATAGAAATGCCAGATGGGATTCAAGTAGAAGCAAGTCAACTACAAGGGTGCACGATCGATGCACGACCCTGTCCAGATATTATTCCGATTATTAGTTTGGCCTGCAGTGTGGCTGGTTCGCCTAGTCATATTATGCATGCGAGTCGCCTCCGTATCAAAGAATGTGATCGCCTCGAAGCGATTGTACAACAGTTAGGAAAATTAGGTGCTCATATACAGTCTGACTATAGTAGCATTCGTATTCATCCAGCCTCTCATCTTTCAGGTGGGATTTGTCAAACGTATAGCGATCATCGAATCGCTATGTTATTAGCGATTGCTGCAAGTATTGCTCAGGATGAAATAATCCTTGACGATTATCAATGTGTTACCAAATCGTACCCTGATTTCTGGCGGGATTATCAAATGTTAGGAGGTATCATCGATGAGTTCGACATGGAAAAATAATATAGAGCTAACGATTTTCGGTGAAAGCCATGGACCAGTAGTCGGAATTACACTCGGAAATTTACCTAGCGGGATTGTCTTGGATGAAAACTTAATACGCATGGAGATGCAACGCAGGCGGCCGGGGTATGATAGGAATACTACGCCACGAAAAGAAAACGATCAAGTCGATATCGTAAGTGGTGTCTTAGATGGCGTAACTACGGGAGCACCGTTAACAGCGATAATTAAGAATGAAAATATCGATTCCAATGCTTATCTATCGCTAGCAACAACAATGCGACCTGGGCATAGTGACTATCCTGCCCATGTGAAGTATCAGGGATATAATGATATACGTGGTGGGGGTCACTTTTCTGGTCGATTAACAGCGCCACTTGTTTTTGCAGGTGCTATCGCAAAACAAATCTTAGCTAGTCATTCCATTGTAATCGGAGCACATATTAAACAGATGCATCAAATTTGTGATTCTTCTTTTGAATCGGATGTATCGAATGAAACTTTGCAGTCCTTGCACAAACAAACCTATCCAGTATTGGATCCAACGATTATTCCAAACTTGCTACAATGTGTGCAGGATGCTAAGGAGCAGGGGGATTCGGTTGGTGGTCGCATTGAATGCGCAATTTGTGGTGTTCCCGCTGGACTTGGTGATCCCTTCTTTAGTTCTATAGAAAGTCAGTTATCTTCTCTTTTGTTTTCCGTGCCAGCGGTTAAGTCTGTTTCTTTTGGTAATGAGAAAATCAGTGAACTGTATGGTAGTCAGGCGAATGATAGCTATTATTATGACGTTAACAAGCAAGTCAAGACGAGAAGTAATCATAATGGTGGAATTATTGGTGGCATTAGTACGGGCATGCCGATTGTTTTTACAGTTGGAATTAAACCTACTGCCTCCATTGCGAAGCGCCAACAAACCATTCATATTACGGAATGTGAAAACACAGAAATTGCCTTGCGAGGTCGTCACGATCCATGTATTGTCATTCGTGCCATTGCGGTAATTGAGGCGATGGCAGCTATTACTATGTTAGATTTTATGAGGTATATATGAAAGAAATAGAAGTTTATAGAAAAGAGATCGATGCTATTGATCAACAATTACTTGCTCTTTTAGAACAAAGAATGAAGTGTAGCAAGGAAATTGTAGCGTATAAAAAACAACATGATTTACCTATTTTTCAGCCTAGACGAGAACAAGCCGTAGTATATAAAAGTTGCCAGGGCGTAAACGATGCTAGTAAGCCATACGTGATTTCCTTTATGAAGCAAGTTATGCAATTATCCAAACAATATCAACAAGCATTTCTAGAAGGATCCGCGTCTAATTCGCCTGTTAGACAGAAAAACATTGTGTTACTAGGTATGCCTGGTGCCGGTAAATCATCAATTGCTAAGGAGTTAGGGGCTATTCTACAAAGACCCGTTATCGATAGTGATGCGTACTTAGAAGCGATGTATGGTCAATCTATTTCTACTATGATGCAAGAGAATGAGGCAACTTTTCGCAGTAGAGAAACAAAGTGTTATCAATGGCTATCTACGTTAGATGATGTTATTATTGCAACCGGTGGTGGGGTCGTTACGGATGATACAAATATTGCCTACCTACAAAAGAATGGGATTCTAGTATATATTGATCGTCCAATTACTAATATCATCCAAGACATCGATGTTACTACGCGTCCCTTGTTACAAAGTAATCCAGATAATTTACATGCCTTATATGAAAAAAGGCATCCCAAATATTTACAGGCTTGTCACATACGTATTGATAATACAGGGACTATTGTTCAAACGGTACAAAAAATAATACAAGCATTAGCTGGTTAAGCTAGCTCTTCATAGAGGGCTTTTTTATAATGTTAAATAGGATCTACAATTGTGCATCCATGTCGCTCCTTATAAACAATATATTAGTAATATCGAGGAACCATGACAAATATCCCATCTGTTACTTAGTAAATATGATATACTACTAGTAGGGGTGAAGACATGGAATTACGACTTGAATCTTACCAAAACCAAAATTTACCTGATTACTGGGATCCCTATTATACGTATGCTATATATGTTGGACAAGACCGTGTCGGTACGATTATCTTGCGAGAAGGTACCGTGGAACGGAGGTACTATGATGGCCATATCGGCTATACAATTGATCCGCCGTATCGTGGACATAGTTATGCGCTTTGTGCGACCTTATTAGTACTCAGCATAGCGAAACAAAAGGGATTTAAAACCTTAGTTATTACATGTAATCCGGATAATATTGCTTCGAAAAAAACAATTCAAAAATTATCTGCGACCTATGTGGAAACAAGAATGGTTCCCAGAAAATTACAGAAATATTTTGATCGCCAAGATCGCTATAAAGAAATATACTTGATACATTTATAAGGAGAACATATGAAATTTGTACACGTTGCCGATTTACATTTAGGAAAAGTAATATATCAACAAAATCTATTGCCTTTACAAGTTGAACTATTAGAACAAATCATACAGTATATGGATACGAATAATGTACCCGTATTGGTTATTGCTGGTGATGTTTATGACCGCAGTATTCCCAGTAGCGAGGCGGTGCGTGTCTTAAGTACCTTTTTACGAAGACTCATTTTAGAGTATCATAAAAAGGTGCTTATTATTTCAGGTAATCATGATAGTAGTGAAAGACTGCAGTTCGCTAGTGAATTATTACAAGAAAACGGCTTATATATTGTTAGTTATCCGCAAAAGGAAATGCAACCGATTGTTATTGACGATGTTCATTTTTATTTAATTCCTTTTTTCAAACCATCGTATATCCGCTATTTATTAGGTGTTGATTGTCATACCTATCAGGAAGCTTTTGCGGCGTATTTACAACACCAGAATATTGATTATACAAAGACAAATGTGCTAGTCACGCATCATTTTGTCGCTGGCAATAAGGAACCAGCTACGAGTGATAGTGAAGTCATTCTAAGTGTTGGTGGTAGTGAAATCATTGATGTTACTTTAATGGAAAATTTTGACTACGTAGCGTTAGGCCATTTACATGCCTCGCAAAAAATCAAAAAAGAAACGATCCGCTATAGCGGAAGTTTAATGAAATATTCCTTTGATGAAGTGCATCAAAAAAAAGGTATTGTGGCTGTAGATATCAAAAATAAACAAGTAACTTGTGAGGTTGTTCCCTTATCCCCCAGTAAGGACTTAAAATTATATGAAGGATCCTATGCCTCCTTTTTACAAGAAGATATGATTAGAGATAAAGACGATCTTATATCAT
>CAKVJS010000010.1 GCA_934754755.1 uncultured Erysipelotrichales bacterium | reverse complement strand
GCCCCCAATACGCTTAATAATGTATATGCGATGATTGGTGGTTCAGGATCGACACTTGCCTTAGTTGTACTGCTCTTATTGTTGGGAAAAAAGGGTTCTGCGGAAAGATCAATTGGTAAGGTCGCTATTATTCCTGGGTTATTTGGTATTAATGAACCGGTGACTTTTGGTTTACCCATTGTTTTAAATCCTCTTATGTTTATTCCTTTCGTATTTGTACCCGTTGTGAATGCCATCGTTGCTTATATTGCCACATCGGCTGGTTGGGTACACCATTTAGTTGTTTTAAATTCTGGAGTTGAGCCTGTCTTTGTGAATACTTGGGTCTTAGGTGCCTTTACATTGAGTCCTGTCGTTTTATATTTAGTCTTATTCTTGTTAGACATCGTTTTATATTATCCATTTGTGCAACTACAAATCAAACAAAACCAAATGGAGGTACAAAAGAATGGCACCGCGTAACATTCATTTTATACCGCATGTGCATTGGGATCGGGAGTGGCTTAGATCAAGCGACTCCTCCCGCATTAAATTAGTCTATTTCTTCGATCGATTACTTTCTTTGTTTGAAAAAGACCCCGATATGAAATACTTCACCTTTGATGGGCAGACGGCTGGGCTGGAAGATTATTTAGCGATCAAACCATGGAAAAAGGATGCAATTCAAAAGCTAGTGGAACAAAGAAAACTGTTTATTGGACCTTGGTATGTCCAGCCAGATATGATTATGCCTGCTGGAGAATCACTGTTTCGTAATTTATTACTAGGCTATGAGTATGCCTCCTCCTTAGGACATTGTATGCAGGTGGGATGGGTACCCGATGCTTTTGGTCAAAACAGAAATACACCGTACCTATTTAAAGAGATGGGTATGCAAGGTATTTTTGCATGGCGCGGATTTGATTATAATATGTTACCCGATTCTTTATTTACTTGGAAGTCCAACGGTGGGGTAACCTTACCCACCGTTCACTTTGCTTTGGGGTATGGACATTATCGTGGCTTTCCCGAATCATATGAAGAAGTAAAAAAAGACATGAAGCATTTTATACCACAATTAGAAAAACGCTATAAAGATGGGGAAGTTTTATTTATGTTAGGCAGTGATTATGCCTTTCCTCGAGCGAACTGTACGCGCCATATAGCGGCTATGCAACAGGATGGCTATACTTGTCTTATGGATAATCCCGAAGATTATTTACAGTCGATTTTAGAGGCTAATAAAAAGCAGAGACATCCGCTTTATACATTTGAAGGAGAAGCCCGTAGTGCTTCGTTGGGTCGAATCCACGCGGGTATTACATCAACAAGAATAGATATTAAAAATACGATGCGTAAATACGAAACAATGTTAGCTAAAGTAGTTGAACCAATGCTTGGTATATCTCGCTTTGTCGGCGGACATTGTGAGCAGGAGGTCGTCAATTATTTTTGGAAAATCCTATTTAAAAATCAATTTCATGATTCTATCTATAGTTCCTCACCTGATACGATTAATAAAACCGTTGAAAATCGTCTATTGAATTTACGTCATGGCCTCCAAGAATTGATTTGGATCAATTTTAGATATATTGCCCAGTCGGTTGATTTACATACTGTTGGGCCTAAAGAAGATATCCTTGTTTTGTATAATACATTACCTTATATTCGCCACGACTTTGCCTTTATTAGTATGATTGTCAAAGAAGAGAATTTTATTCTACAACGCAATGACGGAACCGTTGTTCCCTATCAACGGATGCAACAATGTTATCCAACCAATCATGATATTGAATATTACAATGGTATGCAAAATCTACATGATGCCGGACTAGTCTTAGATGGCATAAAACATAAGATCCAAATTAAAATCGATGCATCGCTGTTACCCCCTATGGGGTATGAAGTATTAAAAATCACGTATCAGAAACAATGCCCAATAGAAGTATCGGGCGATGTCGAATGCTTGATGAATGGAGCGCAAAACACGTATTTGAAAATGGAAATCCAAAGCGATGGAACCCTGTCGGTTTGTCATCGCCAAACCGGAGAAATCTACCATGAACTTAATACCTTTATCGATACCGGAGATGATGGCGATGAATACAACTACTCTCCTTGTATAGATGATACTAGCATCCGTATCAATGACACTTTGCCTACCATCACTTGCATTGAAAAATCTTCTATACAAGTAACGTACCGAATACAATATAAGGTTATGTTACCAGAACGAGTGGAAAAGCATCGTCGGGTAAAAGAACAAAAGCCAATGACCATAATTTCCGATGTCACGCTCATGGCTAATAGTAAGCGACTAGATTTTACAACAACGATTGAAAATCATACCAAGGATCATAAAGTACGGGTGAGTTTTAAAGATATCCATACGTCTTCAAAAAATGAGAGTCAAGATCAATTTGGAAGCATAATCCGCGATAATATCCTGCATAATCAATTGGGATTAGACGGTGGCGCTACGGAACATGTATTACCTATCTACGCTTTTTTGCGCTATGTATTACTTTGTCATAACCGTTCGATAATGGGACTCATTAGCCGTGGTCCTTTAGAGTATGAAATCGAAGAAGATCAAAGGATTTGTCTAACACTACTTAGAAGTGTTGGTAAATTTGGTAAAGCGGATTTAGTCATTCGTCCAGGTCGCTCTTCCGGCTATCAGATGGAAACCCCTTCTTCGCAACTACTAAATACTTCCATAACGAGTGAATATGCGCTTTATTTTGACAAGCAGGGACAACACTCGCAATTGATTCAGGAAGCGGAAATATACAATACTCCAGTACAAAGCCGCCATTTAAATGATATTTTACGTAGTGTAAATAAAGGGTTGGATTGGTCATATAGTGCCCTTACCGTTGATCCTCGAGTGGAAGTTATGGCTTTTAAAAGAGCAGAAAATGGAGAATATGCCGTGTTACGAATCGTTAACAATCGAAAAACGGATGTACATGATGTAGTGATTTTGATCCCTAAGGATAAGAAATGTTATAGCAGTGATGTAAGAGAGAAGAAGGGTGAAGAATTACTTCAAAATGAGGGAAAGGTAAGTATTGATTGTATTGTTAGTAGCACATGTAAAACACTTCGCATTGAATAAATTTAAAATATTAACTATAAATTTGTTGTATTATGTTATTTCTAGTAAAAAGAAATTAGTGTCCTTAAATACATTTTATTTTACTATAATATAGACTATAATTTAAGCGTTTACGAATCAAATAGGAGCTATATATGTTAATTGAAATGACAACGGATATTGCAGATAATTTAACCAAAACAGAATTACAAATCATTAATTATATAAATACGAACGCCAGTAGTATGGCCGAAATGTCAATTGTGGATATTGCCCAAGCAACCTATTCATCCATTGCGACCGTATCGAGAGCGATTCGTAAATGTAATGTGCAGGGATTCAATGAATTGCGGTATCGATTAACGCAGAAATCCAACCATGAGATCATGAACGTAAATGATATTATCAATAAGTCTTTATTGGAATGTCAGCGGATAACGGAACAGATTTCCAGCGATAATATTATTCAAATTAGTAAGATAATTCAAAGATCAAAGCGGACTATTGTCATCGCTCGTGCGCTAAGTGAATATGTCGGTTTAGAGTTTACCTTTAAACTGCAATTATTGAATTACAATGTTGTTTTTATTAGTGATCCTAATATCATACGTAAAATAAGTAAAAAAATGAATGCGGATGAATGTCTTTTTATATTTTCCTTACATGGGTATACACCGGAATTGATCGATGCTGCAAAGTACGCAAGTATGCGTGATGTTACTGTAATTTCCTGTTGTTGTAATGATGCAACCGAGTTATTTCGGTATTCTAAGTATTTTATTTTAGGATATACCCACGAACATGTGGCTATTAATGACTATGAAGTTGTATCCCGTATTTCCTTATTTATGATTTCGCGAATTATTATTGATTATATAGCAATTTTATAGAAAGTGTTTCCATTTTTTGGAAACATTTTCGACTTTTTATGCTATATACTGGTAAAGAAAGGAGGATGACAATGTGCTTTATACACTGACAATGAATCCAGCGATAGACATGAACGTGGCGAGTGATTCCCTAGTTTCCAGCCAGGTAAATCGAACGTATAATGCCTTTTATAGCCCCAATGGAAAAGGTATAAATGTAAGCTATGTATTACAACACTATGGTTTGCCTTCTACCATCATTGGTTTTTTCGGAGGCTTTTCGGGAAACTATATTGTACATGAATTAGAAAAGGATGCGTTGTCCGTACACAATATAGAAATAGCATCAGAAAGTCGTATTAATGTTTTTCTAACCAAAGGCAATGAGGAATATAAATTAGTTAACGAAGGACCCATCATACCAAAAAACAAGCAAGAAGAAATGTTAGCTATTCTAGAAAAGGCAAAGGATCTTACTTTTTTATGTATTAGTGGCAGTCTTGCAAGAGGAATATCGGAAGATATATACGATACGGTCTTACAAGTGGCAGCTAGAAAGAATTGTTCGGTTATTTTAGATATTAGTTGTCATAAATTAGCCTCGCTATTATCCTATCACCCTTTTTTAATCAAGCCCAATGATGAAGAAATAGCAGAAATCTTTGGTTTTACTATAAAAAATGAGGAGGATGCACTGGTCGCTTTAGAAATGTTGCATCGGCGTGGTGCGCAAAATATTTTACTAACCCTAGGTGATAAGGGATCGTATTTTTCTAATGGTAGAGAAATATACTATGCGGGTGTAAAAAAAGTTACATTGTACAGCTCCGCCTGTGCTGGCGATGGCGCATTAGCCGGATTTTTATCGATCTGGTTATGGGATCCCGCAAAGATCCGGGAGGCCTTACTTCGTTCCGCTGCTATCGGAGCTAATGTAGCAGAAAGTAATGGGTTAGGAAAGTTGGAGAAGGTAGAACAATATAGTCAGGAAATACAAATCAGGAAGGTGAAATAAAAATGAAAATATTAGGAGTAACAGGTTGTCCAACCGGGGTTGCACATACCTATATGGCACAGGAGGCCTTAGAAAAGGCGGCTCAAAAACTACATTGTGAAATCAAGGTAGAAACCAATGGTGCCATCGGTGTAGAGAATGCCCTGAAACCAAAGGAAATTGCAGAGGCAGATGCAATTATTATTGCTTGTGATAAAAATGTCGACATGGATCGATTTAATGGTAAACCGGTATTAGTCGTATCCGTAACCGAAGGTATTCAACACGCGGAAGAACTGATTCAAAAGTGTCTTGATAAAAAGGTGACAGTTCGCAGTGGCGAAGTAATCAAAGATACGGGAGAACAAAAAGAATCATTGGCTTTTTCTATTTATAAACATCTTATGAATGGGGTTAGTCATATGTTACCACTCGTAGTTGCGGGTGGAGTATTAACAGCTATTTCCTTTTTATGGGGTATTTATTCAGCGGATCCAAATAGTAGTCAATACAATACGATTGCTGCTACGATTAAAGATATCGGTGGCGTATCGATGGGATTAATGGTGCCCGTACTCACAGCCTTTATTGCCCAATCGATTGCAGGAAGACCAGGTATGTTAGCGGGATTTGTTGCGGGAATGTTTGCTTCCAGTACCGGATCCGGTTTTCTAGGCGGTATCGTTGGTGGATTCTTTATTGGATATGTCGTTTTATATACGGTTAAAGCATTATCGCGAATGCCTCGACAATTAGAGGGACTTAAGTCGATCTTTGTCGTTCCTATCATTTCTGTCTTAATTGCAGGATTGTTTATGCTTTTAATTGGACAACCATGCGCGATGGCCAATAAAGCATTAATGAATGCATTAACTGGATTACAAAATACCAATCCAATCTTACTGGGATTAGTCATTGGTTCCATGTGTGCCCTCGATATGGGAGGTCCGGTTAATAAAGCGGCCTATGTAACAGGTACGGTTTTACTAGGACAAGGTAATTACTACTTTATGGCGGGTGTTTCAGCTGCTTGTATGACTCCACCACTAGTTATCGCTATTGCTGCAACTTTTTTTAAACAACATTTCACAAGTGAGGATCGCACAGCCGGTCTGATTAATTATGTATTAGGTTTTACCCATATTACAGAGGGAGCTATTCCTTTTGCGGCTAAAAACCCTTTGAAAGTAATACCACTGTTCATGTTATCCTCCAGCATATCCGCCATATTATCATATATGTTTAAAATCCAAGTACCGGCTCCACACGGTGGTTTCTTGATACTCGGAATTGTCAATCAACCTTTGTTATGGGTACTGAGTATTGTTATTGGTAGTGCGGTAGGAGGATTCTTATATCCCTTAGTGTGTCCAAAAATAGTTACCCAAAAAAAGGGTCATGTTGATCCATTGACAGAAGAAGATCTACTAGAACAGTAGAATAGTAAGTAGTCCCCTACAAAATAGGGGTAGTATCGATATAAATATAAAATGGGAGGTATGTGATGTTTGTTACAACTAAAGAATTATTAACCAGGGCGCAAAGTGAAAAATATGCGATTGGGGCATTTAATGTGGAAAATATGGAGATGATTAAGGCTGTTATTGAGGCGGCGAGCGAAATGAATGCGCCGGTTATTTTACAGACAACACCTTCTACCGTATCGTATGGAGGACTAGCCTGTTATCAAGCGATGGTAAAGGCATTGGTACAAGATATTGACATTCCGGTAGCTTTACACCTCGATCATGGCAGTAGTTTTGCCCTAGCAATGCAGGCCATGCGATGTGGGTATACCTCTATCATGATTGATGCTTCTAGTCAGCCATTAAAAACAAATATTGCAGTAACAAGGTCTGTCGTAGAGCCTTGTCATGCAAACGGGATTACCGTTGAAGCTGAATTAGGCAAAGTTGGTGGAAAAGAAGATACAACCAAAGCCGAAAAGAATTTATTAACCGATCCACAAGAGGCACTTACCTTTGTTCAAGAAACCGAAGTTGATGCCTTAGCTGTCGCTATTGGAAGTGTCCATGGAGTCTATCAAGGAAAGCCAAATATTGATATCCAACGACTACAGGAAATTCAAAAACTAGTGTCAATCCCTCTTGTATTGCATGGGACTTCTGGATTATCTGACGAAATAGTGCAAGAATGCATAAAACATGGGGTATGTAAAGTAAACTACGCGACCGATTTGCGGATTGCCTTTACGAAGGGCGTAAGCAGCATGTTACAAAAACATCCAGAAACGTTTGATCCTAAAAAGTATGGTATGTCAGGACAAGACTTAGTTAAACAGTATGTCAAAGATAAAATGCGAATTCTTGGTTGCCAAAACAAAGCAAGGCTTCATGTTCGATAAAACACTACCGTAAAAGTAGTGTTTTATTCAGACAATTGATGAAACTAATTTCATGAATTAAATAATTTATAAAAATACTGCCTAAATATATTGTAAGTGTTTACAGATGGTTCTCTACAAGATATACTAAAATAAGATAAAATAGGAGGAAAATTATGAGTAAAAATATTGTCGCAGTAACTGCTTGTGCAGCAGGTATTGCCCACACTTACATGGCAGCAGAATCATTGGAACAAGCAGGCAAAAAAAAGGGATATAACGTACGTGTGGAAACGCAAGGTTCCATTGGGGCGGAACATGAATTAACAGCAGAACAAATAAAGGCTGCTGACATAGTTATTATTGCCGCCGATGTCGATGTCGACTTAGGTCGATTTGCGGGGAAGAGACTTTTAAAAGTGAACAGTAATGAGGCCATAAAGGATGCTAGTATCTTAATCGATCGGGCCTTGCAGGAGGCAACAGTATATGGAGTCAAGGGAAGTAAAGTCGGTAATATTACCTTAGGAAAAACCGAAAATTCATTTATAAAGCATGTTATGAGTGGTATTTCTTACATGGTGCCGATGGTTATTGCCGCTGGTTTATTATTAGCGATAGCCAATATCTATGCGTTTCAAAAAGACGATATGGGCCGCATTGTCAAATGGGGATTTGATGTAAAGACACCAATGGGTTATTTTATGTCAAAATTATTTGCGGTTGGACAAGTTGGATTTAAATTAATGATTCCTTTATTCGCTGGATTTGTAGCCAAATCCATTGCGGATAAACCAGCGATCGCACCAGCTATGATAGGTGCTTATATTGCAAACGATCCCGAGTTTTTAGGGACGAAAACAGGAGGAGGATTCCTTTCGGCTATTTTAGTTGGATTTATTGTTGGTTACTTTGTTAAAGTACTAAAGAATATCAAATGGCCAAAAATTATTCAACCATTGACCGGAATTATGATTATACCAACGCTTGCTACGTTGTTTATTATGATTATTGTTTTATTTTTGATTGGAAAACCAATTTCTATTGCGATGGATGGATTGTATGATGGACTCACAACGATTAATTCACAATATGCGGCTGCACCCTTCATTATTGGCGCTATTATGGGTGCAATGATTGGATTTGACTTTGGTGGACCGGTAAATAAAACAGCGTTAATCTTTGGAACGGCAGTCTTTACCGATACAACGGCGAAGTTTGGGATTCAAGGAGCCAACTTTATTCCTGGAACGGCAACCCAAGCAGCTATTTCTGTAGCACCGTTAGGGATTTGGCTAGCATCGGTATTATTTAAAAATAAATTTACGAAAACAGAAAAAATATCCGCAACGAGTGCCTTTGGTATGGGACTGGTTGGTGTTACAGAAGGAGCCATTCCATTTGCGGCAGCCAATCCGATTCAAATGATTAGTGCAAGTGTTGTGGGTAGTGCTTTAGCAGGTGGACTTGTAGCTATTACCAATTGTAAATTTTATGGTGGCATTGGTTCTCCACTGGGAACTTTTATCGGCTACATTGAACAACCTGTACCGTTTATAACATGGATATTGTGCGTATGTGCAGGTATTTTAGTCACTGCCTTAATCATTGGGTTTTGGCGTAAACCAATTATAGAGGAGGAGTCATAAAAATGAATAAAGAAGTATTTGATCGAAATCATATTTTATTTGATAGTAATGCTCGTACGAAGGAGGAAGCCTTTCAGGCGATTGCTCGAGTTGCCTATGATGCTGGATTTATCGACGATGAGTATGCCTATTTTCGGGGTATGTGTATGCGTGAAAAAGAAGTAACAACAGGTTTTCAGGATGGTATTGCGATTCCCCATGCCAAAGGGGAAGCGTGTTTAAAACCAGGCATCTTTCTTGTTAAATTTGAACATCCAATTGAGTGGAAATCGCTAGATGGAAGTCCGGTACATGTTGCCTTAGGTTTAACCATACCCTTTGGTGGAGAGACAGAACACTTACAAATTTTAAGTCGCTTAGCACGCAAAATGGTTCATGAAGAATTTAGAAATGCCTTAACATCCAGCAATGATGTGGATACCTTGTATCAGACCATAGCCGAAATTGAGCTATAGTAGGAGGTAATAATGAAAACAATGCACGTGTATAGTCATACTCATTGGGATCATGAATGGTATTTTACAGCTAGCGAGTCGCTTATCCAACTTGTGTATCATATGGATGAAGTTTTACTAGCGCTCGAGCAGGGAATATTAAAAACCTATTTACTTGATTCACAAGTAAGTATTTTGGAAGAATATTTACAATATATGCCCGAAAATAAAGAGCGCATAGAGCGACTCGTACATCAGCGTAAATTGCTTATAGGTCCTTGGTATACGCAAAGTGATGAGCTCGTTATTAGCGGGGAAAGTCTGGTGCGTAATTTATCTTATGGTATTGCCTATGCTAATACGTTAGGACATTGTATGAAGATCGGCTATTTACCAGATTCCTTTGGACAAAGTCAGGATATGCCTAAAATATATCAGGGATTTGGTATCCAAGATGCAATTTTTTGGCGAGGGGTACCCAAACACGTAACGAGCCAACGGGAGTTTTATTGGCATGGAGTCGATGGCAGTCAAGTGCTTTGTTACCATATTAAAGATGGGTATTTCTATGGGGGTAATATCATCTATAACGATGCTGTTAGTGAAGTAGAAGAGCGCTTATTAGAGGGTAGTACTACCAAGGATCAGTTAGTTCCATTAGGGGGCGATCAACGCTATGTTGATTTTAATATAGCTAAAAGACTCGATTATTATAATACGCATACCACCCATAACTTTACGTATGTAGAAGACAACTTAGAGGATTTCTTTAAACAGTTGCACCAAGTTCCTGATTTGCCTCATATACAAGGTGAGTTCATCGATGCTTCGGTTTCTAAAATTCACCATTCGATATATTCATCACGTTATGATCACAAACAATTGAATGATGCAATTGAGCGTAGAATTATCTATCAGCTAGAACCCTTTATGGTCATGCAAATGGAGATGGGGATTACACCAAAAACAAGTGTCTTACGACAGTTATGGAAAAAGCTGTTACTAAACCATGCCCATGATAGTGCCTGTGGATGTAATAGTGATGCAACCAATGAGTCCATTTTACAACGACTCAAAGATTGTGATCAAATGAGTACTATGCTTTTGGATTATCAAGTGCGTAAGCTTAGCGAATCGATAGTAAATATAAAAGAAAATGATGTAGTTGTGTATAATACTTTACCCTACACAAGAGACGTGATAATTCCCATGACAATCGCCACGCAACAAAAATATTTTAGTGTTTGGGATGATAAAAAACAGGAGGTTCCTTTTACTCTCCACAAAATCCATCGAAACTATCGGGGGAGTATAAAGAAAGATTTGAACCAGCAGGATGAAGCATTATATTATTTTCAAAGCGATATTACGGCTAGGATTGTTATGCCTCCCCTTAGCATGCAGATATTGCATATCGAAGAGGGAAGGCAACAAGTGACCACCCAATTGGTGGTGCAATCAATCATTGAAAATGACTTCTATTGTATCCAGTTAGTCGATAAGAAATTACAGCTATATAAGAAAGATACAAAAACAACTATAAATGACTTCCTATATATGGAGGATGCTGGTGATGAGGGAGACACGTATGATTATTCATGGCCTACTAAGGATTGGGTTTATTCATTACACTTTGAAAATGCAACCATAGAAGTCATTCCAGGCGATATTGTTAGTACGTATCAATTAAAAGGGTCTTGGCTTGTACCAATAAAATTAGACAAGCGCGCAGATAATATTTGTGAAACGAAGGTAGACTATACACTTTCTATCCAACTAGATCATACAGATGTAATACGTTGTCAACTAACAATTGATAATACGGCTATTGAACATCGGATGCGGGTAATTTGTCGTGGCATTGAGGCAGATAGCCATAGCTATAGTGACACTCCCTTTGGTACGATCCAACGAGACCATGATCCGGTCCATAAAACAGATTGGAAAGAAGTCGGATACCATGAGGAACCAAGTCCTATTTACCCGATGTTACATCATGTTAGTAATGGACAAAAACAAGTTCTGACCTGCTTTAGTAAGGGAATCAAAGAGTATGAAATTTTGGATCATACAAACATTGCACTTACCTTATTTAGAAGTGTTCCCTATTTAGGAAAACCAGATTTAAATCGTCGGCCGGGAAAAGCTAGTGGTAATGAATTTCGCTATATTCCAACCCCTGGATCAACCTTATTGCAATCCATGGATTTTCACTTTGCTTTAAGCTATCGTAATGCATATGATCCGGTGGCGATTCACAAATCCTGGCAAAACTATGCGATTGATTACGTATATTACCAATTACAGGAGTTAGATCAATTTGTTAGTACACAAAAATATTTTGTTACCCATCCGTATCCCGAAGCGATTGTACCAATAACAAAGCCAATTGTTTCTATGGATCAAACAAAATATGCTTTATTTTCTTCCTTGTATCCATTGGATGAAAGGCATGCTTCCTTACGGATTTACAATGGGGTACGTAAAGACGTAGACAACGATTGCATGAATGTCAAGCAAGAACTTATCCAAACCAATATGTTATATGAGCCACTTAAAAATGGTCATAAACAGGATGGAAAAGTATGGATGGAAAAAATGCAGCCGGAGGAAATACGCACGTACAAAGTAACCATGAAATAAGGAAGGTAGCTGCATGGAAAAAGAAATTTTACTTCGGATTCATTTAGCGAAGGTAAACTTTACAGAAGTAGAACACCATATTGCATCGTATTTTACAAGTGGCAAGCCACCTTGTACGATTCATCAATTAGCACAAAAATTATCGATTTCAAGTTCTTCAATTTCCCGCTTTTGTAAGAAGATTGGTTTACATAATTATAAGGAATTATTATTTCTATATGAAAAGCACCGAGATAATAAAGATGAAGTTCAAACTTCTAACATCTCTCTGGATCTACAAAGTGCATATTTTCAAATATTTCGGCTTGTTGATAGAAATTTTGATAGTCAGGCGATGAAACAAGTATGTCGCTATATATACCAACATCGTATTATTACCGTTTTTGCCTTTGGGCTCAGTGCTACCGCTGCTCAGGATTTCCGGTTTCGATTTTCCAGACTCGGAAAGTTTATTGAGGTCATCTATGATAAAGATGCCATTCGCATGAATGCCCGCATATTACAACGGGATGATTTAGTGCTCATTTTTACTTTGCGGGGGAATGCATATCTAGAAGAAATTGTTTCAGAAGTCAAGAAAAAGGGTATTACAGTAGTTAGTATTTTAGGAAATCAGAAAAGTAAGCTAGCGAAATTAAGTGATATGGTGCTCTATACTTCCTCTCTTTCTGGAGAGGAGTCAACCGGCATGATTTCCAGCCAAATACCGATCTTAATTATTATAGATATGTTGTATTATCATTATGTTCAAATGTATAGCGATGCTTTAATGAACTGGGCTAATACGGAGAAAATATTTCAAAATCGTTGAATGTGGAAAGGGAGGAAAACGATGGTACAATTTCCTGATGGATTTTATTGGGGTAGTGCTACAAGCGCAACCCAAAGTGAAGGGGCTGCTTTGAAAGAAGGAAAAGGGAAGAATATATGGGATTATTGGTATGAAATAGACCCAGAAAGGTTTCATAACCAGATAGGTCCGCAAGATACTTCTTCCTTTTATGAAAACTATGTAGAGGATATCGCTTTATTAAAACAAACAGGACACAATTCCTGTCGCATTTCCATTAGTTGGAGCCGGATGTTTCCTAATGGAAAAGGAGAGGTTAATCAAAAAGCGGTGCAACATTATGGAAAAGTAATCGATGCCTTTAAACAAGCGGGCATCGAGGTAATGATTAATTTATATCATTTTGATATGCCTTTAGCCATGCAGGAAATAGGGGGCTGGCTCAATAAAGAAGTAGTGGAGGCATATGTCGAGTATGCGAAAACTTGTTTTACTTTATATGGAAAAAAGGTACGTCGTTGGTTTACCTTCAACGAACCCATTGTTCATGTAGAATGTGGTTATTTAAATGGCTTCCATTATCCTTGTCATCATAATATGCAAGAGGCTGTGCAAGTTGGCTATCACACGATGTTAGCGAGCGCCAAAGCGGTGCAAGCGTTCCATACGGTGTGTCCTGGTAAAATCGGTATTATATTAAATCTAAGTCCGATTTATCCCCGCAGTGAAACGAAAGAAGATCTTCATGCGAGTCAAATGGCTAGCCTGTTTTCTACCCAAAGTTTCTTAGATCCTGCCGTTAAGGGGGAATTTAATCAAGAATTAGTAGAAATATTAAAAACCTATCAATTATTGCCAGAATATACGAAAGAAGAGTTACGAATCATAAAACAAAATACAGTTGATTTTCTAGGTGTTAATTATTATCAACCTTTACGTGTTCAAGCGAAAAAAGGAGACATTGATACAAGTAATATAACACCCCAATCGTTCTATGACTTATATGAAATGCCGGGTAGACGAATCAATCCGTATCGTGGTTGGGAAATATATCCAGAAGGGATCTATGATATCGCTAGAAAGATACAACATGAGTACGATAATATAGAATGGATGGTTACTGAAAATGGAATGGGTGTAGAAAATGAGGAACGCTTCTTAGATGATACAGGTATGATACAAGATGATTATCGCATTGCTTTTTATAAGGAACATTTACGTATGTTGTATAAAGGAATGCAAGAGGGAAGTCATTGTATTGGATATCATGTATGGACTGGGATTGATTGTTGGAGTTGGCTAAACGCTTATAAAAATCGATATGGTCTTATTGCACTGGACAAACAGACACAGCGTAAAACCATTAAAAAAAGCGGCTATTGGTTCGCTTTAGTAGCGAAGGAAGGGATCATTACATGAGATATTTTACATGCTTTGACATCGGTGGAAGTTCACTGAAATGTGCGGAAATATCTGAGCAAGGGATACTAGTACGTAAGGCTAGCTATCCCATCGCTAAAAAAGTATCTTCATTGCTTGAACAAATGAAAGATTTCCATAAAGAGGCCAAGCACTCCATTCATGCTATCGCGATTAGTTCCTGTGGAGCAGTCGATTGTAAAACTGGAAAAATCGGCGGGATTAGTGCCGTTCCTTGTATCCATGGACCCTCTTGGAAACAATTGATTGAGGAGGAATTCGGCATTCCTTGTGAAATTGAAAATGATGCCAATTGTGCGGCCTTGTCAGAACTGTATTTTGGCGAGGCTAAATCGATCCAAGATATGGCTTTTATCGTTATTGGTACGGGTATTGGCGGAGCTATTGTCCAACAAAGAAAGATTATCCATGGCGCTCATTTATATGGTGGTGAATTTGGCATGATGTTAGTCAAACAGGATGATGGAACGGTTGATAACTTTAGTATGTTTGGCTCGACTTCTAGTATGGTTCGTAAAGTACGTAAAAAATACGAGGGAACGTGGGATGGTAAACGAATTTTTGAAGAGGCCGCCTTAGGAAATGAATTTTGTCAACAGGTCATTGAAGAGTTTTATGATGCCATCGCTTTTGGAGTTTTTAATGTGCAACATATGTTAGATCCGGAAATGATTTTATTCGGTGGTGCCATTAGTG
>CAKVJS010000009.1 GCA_934754755.1 uncultured Erysipelotrichales bacterium | reverse complement strand
AGCACCTCTTATTTTAGCACCCATTTTAGTTAATAGGTTAACTACATCAATAATCTCTGGTTCCTTGGCAGCATTTTCTATAATCGTTTTACCTTCGGCTTTTACTGCTGCTAACATTATATTAATGGTTGCTCCAACGGATGCAAAATCAAGATATATACTTGCCCCATGCAATTTATCAGCTTTTATAATATGTTTGCCATCTTCATAGGAAACCGTTGCTCCTAATGCTTCAAATCCTTTAATATGCAGATCAATGGGTCTTGGTCCTAGAAAACATCCTCCAGGCATTTTCATTTCTACCTTTTTGCATTTTCCTAGTAAGGCCCCCATTAAATAGTAAGAAGCACGTAATTTATCAACTGCCTCGCCAACTAATGGTTTATTCTCTAACTGGGAAGGATCAACCACGATACTATCATCGCTAATATCAACTTGACAATTTAGTTCCTTTAATAAGACACCTAAGGCATCTACATCAGATATATTGGGGACACCATATATGGTAACCTTGCTGTCGGCTAATACAATGGCTGGGATTAATGCAACCGTTGCATTTTTAGCACCACTTATTTCAACTGTTCCATTTAATTTATGTCCACCTTCAATTGCAATAAATTCTGCCATAGTTGCCCTCCTCACTTTTCTACTTTTTAACTATATAGTAATTATCCCTTAAAAACAACTATCTACTGCATAATTTGTATTTTACTGGACTTGCTATATTGTACTATATGCACACCTAGTAGGCATTTGTTCCTATCTTTGACGTTAAAAAAAGCCTAGTTATCCTAGGCCTTCATTATTTTTAACTTAGGCTTTGTTAATGCAACCAAATAATTCCATTTTTTCTTTTACACAATCTTTAATACCTTGAACCCCAGGCGCTAATAATTTACGAGGGTCAAATCCTTTTCCTTCTAAATCTTTACCTGCTTCAATATATTTTCTTGTAGCTTCTTGGAAGTATAATTGACATTCTGTATTAACGTTAATTTTAGAGACTCCTAAATTAATTGATTTTGCGATCATATCAGCTGGAATCCCTGTTCCACCATGTAATACTAGTGGTAACATACCTGTTTCTTGTTGAATAGCAGCTAGTGTTTCAAAATCTAAACCAGTCCAGTTGGCAGGATATTTACCATGAATATTTCCGATTCCGGCAGCTAAGAAATCAACTCCTAAATCCGCAATTCGTTTACATTCTTTTGGATCCGCAACTTCTCCACGTCCAATAACACCATCTTCTTCTCCACCAATAGATCCAACTTCGGCTTCTACTGATTTACCTACTTTATGGCAGTACGCTACGATTTCTTTTGTTTTTTCAACATTTTCATCGATTGGATAGTGTGATCCATCAAACATAATAGAAGTGAATCCAGCTTCCGCTGCTTTATAAGCACCTTCGTATGAACCATGGTCTAAGTGTAAGGCTACAGGTACGGTAATATGTAATTCTTCAACCATCGCAAATACCATGGCACTTACTGTTTTGTATCCACACATATATTTGGCAGCTCCTTCAGAAACTCCCAAAATAACCGGTGCATTTAATTCCTGTGCTGTTTCTAAAATGGCTTTTGTCCATTCTAAATTATTAATATTAAATTGCCCGACTGCATATTTTCCGGCTTTTGCTTTATCTAACATTTCTTTTGCTGAAACTAATCCCATATCAATATCTCCTTTTCCTTTTTTCATACATATGATACCCCTTATTGGGATAAATTTCCACTCTTTACCTTCTTTTTTCTTTGCATTATTTACATTTTTTCTGTGTTATCGATTTCATTTGATAATAAAGAAGTCATTGTATCAAATTGTGCCTGTGAAAAATGTGCCATCGTGAGTGCTACTGCAATCGATAAATTTAAGGAATCGATTTGATCACTATGGGGAATAAAAATAGTATCTCCATAGGTAGCATATTCTTCTGGCAAGCCACTGCTTTCATTGCCAAAGATTAATGTATGGTTCGTATGCCCCGGTTGTACTTGATGAATATTAGAGGCGCCCTGTAACATCAAGGAATACATATGATGCGTTGGGTATTGTTTTTGATAACTATCAAAGCTATCAAAGTACGTAATCCGAACGGAGAAAATAGCTCCCATAGAAGCCCGGATTACCTTTGGATCATAAACATCAACCCCAGGTTTAATAATAGCTAAATCATGGTAACCAAAGCCAAGCATCGTCCGCAAAATCGTCCCCATATTACCCATATTAGATGGATGTACTAACATAATATGATTTTGATCCGGATCTAAAGGTTGGTATTGTTTATCTAACAGCGCTACTGCATAACAGTTATCTTTTTTAGATAGGCGCGTGATACAATTCGTATCTTCATCGCAAGGAATATGATGTTGCTCGCAAAGATCCATGATTTGTTTACACCCACGATTGTTCTCTAATGCCTTACGATGCAACAAGACCTGACGTACAATAGCAGGACTATGATGCAGCGCTTCAATCGTTTCAAAGACCCCTAGTGTATACGAATAATCACTATTTTTATGATAGCTTTTAATTTTCATGCTTAACTCCTTTTTTCAATAACTTACCTAAAGTATATCATACTATAATAGAGTTATGCTATAATTGTCGCGAGGTGATTTCATGCATACATTAGCATGTCCAAAGTGTCATTTACCACTAACAAAAGTAAATACTAGTTATCTATGTCCAAACAAGCATTGTTATGATTTATCTAAGCAATCGTACTTAAATGTATTACTGAATCCAGATAAGGCAACAAACGATCCCGGCGATAGCACAGAAAGCTTAGAAGCTCGCACAAAGTTTCTATCCAAAGGATATTATGACAGTATTGTTCAGACTGTGGTTGCAACATTACAAAAGTATAGTACAGACTCTATGCACATTGTTGATATTGGTTGTGGAGAAGGCTATTATATGCATAGAATCAAGCAAGCATTGGGTAATACACATACCTACTATGGCTTAGATATTGCGAAAAGAGCAATTAAAATGGCAACTCGTTATACCAAGGATGTGTATTGGCTTGTTGGCAATTCTAAAAATTTACCACTCCTAGATCATTCTATTGACTTTGCCCTAGCATTATTTACGGTTGTAAATGAAAAAGAGCTACTAAGAATCATAAAAAAAGATGGTTATATTATCCATATAACAGCTAATCCCAATCATCTAGTAGAAATTAAAAAACAAATATATGATACGATTAAGGTAAAAAGTGATGCCAATATACGCTTAGACTTCCCTATCATAGAATCTTTCAATCTAGTTCAACCCGTATCAATTAATAATCATGAAGATGCTTATAATCTTATAAAAATGACACCGCACTACTATCATATTAAAAAAGAGAAACGTTCTGTATTGGATACCATTGATCACTTGGAAGTAACCATTGATTGTAAAGTTACCGTTTATCAGCCGTAAGCGTCCCACCTATCGTAAAATAGACATCTGCTGTTTCTGGACTTACAAACTGGATTTTCCACTGGTTACCTTTTCTACCAAATAGTATATTTGCGATTGTTCCAGCAACCATTTCCTTTTGATAGAAGGTGCTAATTGAAGAGAGATGATAGGTTTCTAACAGATCGGTTGGTAAAGCATCCATCGCCCATTCGATATAGCGATAGTTATTCATATGTTGATTGATATCTAGATCACTATAGGATACCTTTCGTTGCATGACACAAGTAGATGGTAAGTCTTCCTCTACCGGTTCATACTGTTCAACTGCGTGTTGATATTCCTTCATTGTTGGAATAGTAATGCCGACGCTCTTTGGTTTGATAATTCTTCTTTTGTGGATATCAATGAAAGTCCATATGGAATAGGCACCGCCGATACATATTTTACTTGCATCATAAAAATCATAGTATCGAGTAAACTGTACGTGAGTTGCATTACCGGCACGAGACGTTAACGTTATCGTTTCATGGCTTTGTACCGGTCGCTCTAATTGTACTGTTTGTTTTACTAGGATCCATCCATACTTATCTTGCATAGAAGCATTCCAAATATTGGTTTGCCAGGCATTCTTCGTAGCTAAATCCGCCATCGTTGAAAATAAACAGGACAGACGATAATGTCCTAAAAAGTCGGATTCTTGATATGTTACGATGTGTTCCAATGCAGACTCTTCATTAAACATAAGTATTATTTCCTCCATATTAGATTTCGTATTGGAAAGGAGAACGCGATATATGAAACGTTCCTATAAAATCTATATTATTATTTGTGTAATGCTGGTTGTTGCCGGCTATTTTGGTGGTAAACAACTACATCGATCAAATGATCATTCTATTAAGACAAGTAGTGATTCGTTGTCTCAAAACGAATTTTCAACGCTTAATTATTATCAACAACGGTTATTACCACATTATGAACAATACCGAAAAAAACACCCTGAAATGTCAGTGGAGAATATTGTCACCTATGTTAACATTGGTCTTGATCAAGGATTTTATCCAGAACCTAAGGATACCGTTAAAAACCCTAATGATATAGATGTTTTAGTGAACAAATTCCACTCCTTACCACTCGATTGGCAACCGCAAGATTTGGTTTTAGTAAATGAAAATCGTAAAGAGTATGTTCGCAAACCCGTCGCAAATGCCTTCTGGAAATTACAGGAGGCTTGTAAAAAGAAGGGATTTTCAATTAGCGCTTATAGCGGGTATCGTAGCTTTAGTCATCAACTACGGAACTATGCAAATATGGTTAACGTATATGGCCAGGAATATACCGATAAATATGTTTCCCACCCAGGACACAGCGAACATACAACGGGTTTATGTATTGATATTTCTATCGATGATATTCCCTATGAACAAATTGAAACCAGTCCGCATTATCCTTGGTTTTATAACCAACTTACAAACTATGGATTTATTTTACGCTATCCTAAGGATAAACAAGATATTACTGGCTATCATTATGAATCATGGCATATTCGATATGTCGGCAAGTCGTTAGCTAAAAAAGTAACAGAAAGCCATCTTACTTTTGATGAATATATGGCAAGACAACCCAAATAATTAGCTACTTGGAAATTGGCTATTATATAAACGATAATAATAGCCTTTTTTAGTAAGCAAATCTCGGTGATTTCCCTGTTCCACAATTTTACCACTATCCATAACTAAAATCGTATCGGCCTTTTGAATCGTCGCTAAACGGTGCGCAACAATAAACGTTGTTTTGCCTTGCATTAAGCTGTCAAAGGCAGCCTGTACTTGTTGTTCTGTACGAGTATCAATAGAACTTGTAGCTTCATCTAAAATTAACATGGGTGGACGCACTAACATCACCCGTGCAATACATAACATCTGCTTTTGTCCTTGTGAAATAGCATCACTATCAGCGTGTATGACCGTGTCATACCCTTGGGGTAAAGTCATTATAAATTTATGGATTCTAGCTTGGGTGGCAGCTTCGATAATCTCTTCATCGGACACCTGTTGTCTTCCATAAGCTATATTTTCTTTAATAGTTCCTGTAAATAGCCAGGTATCTTGCAGTACCATACCAAATAAACTCCGTAAGTAGGCTTTATCCATTTGTAAGGTATCGACACCATCAATATAGATATGACCTTTATTTTGATCAAAGAAGCGCATAAATAAATTAATTAATGTCGTTTTCCCACAACCGGTTTGTCCTACAATTGCAATTTTTTCACCGGCTAAAACGGAAAGTGAAACCTGTTCAATAAAAGGTTTATTCGCTTCATAAGAAAATGATAGATCCTGTATTTGTATGGTTCCCATAAAAGAAGAAATCGTTTTTATAGCTTTCGATTTTTCTTCTTGCTTAGCCTCTAAAATACTAAATACCCGTTCACTAGCAGCTAGGGCTGTCTGCATTTCGGTTATGACCGCGGATATTTCATTAAATGGTTTCGTATATTGATTCGCATACGTTAGGAAACTAGATAGTAACCCAACCGTAAAATGGCCCGATAAAACCCGAATTGCACCAAAAACACCAACAGCCGCGTATACGAAGTTATTAATAACCCTCGTTGTTGGATTAATAAGGGCTCCTAAAAATTGTGATTTAATACCACTTATATGCATTCTTTGATTAATCTTGGAAAATTTCTCTTTCGCATACGATTCGTAGGTAAAGGCCTTGATTAATTTTTGATTGGTGATCATTTCCTCTACATAACTATTTAATTCTCCTCGAATAACAAGTTGTTCTTGTAAATAGACATATGTTTTTTTCGCTATATAAGATGATACAAGTAGAGATACCGGAGTTAGGATGATCACTACACTCGCAACTGTCACATTGATCATACACATAATAATAATCGTTCCAAAAACCGTAATAATACCAGTAAATAAACTGGTTAAACTTTGTAATAATCCGGTTCCAATCAGATCGATATCATTGGTCACGCGACTTACTAAATCACCATGTGGATGGTTATCGAGAGTTACGATCGGTAAGCAATGTAAGGTATCAAATAGTTTATTTCGTAAATCGGTCATAATATGATAGGTAATATAATTGGTTACTCGTGATAACAACCACTGATTGCTCGCACCAATAACAATTACAATAGCGACATACAGTAATTGTTGCGCTAGTAAGGAAAAAGAAATATGGCCAGGTGTGACTAATAAATCAATGGCTTTTCCAAGTAGGATTGGAGCCCATAATGTTGAAAGTACATATACTAAAGAAAGTACAATAACAATGGCTAATGCCTTATAATACGGTCGACAGTAGGATATTAATTTATATAATGTCGATTTTTTCATGCGCTCGCCCCCTTTTGTTGGGAATCATATATTTCCTTATATACGTCACACTGTTCTAATAATTGTTGATGATTTCCATACCCTACTTGGTTTCCATGGTATAAAACAAGGATCTTACTAGCATGTTCTAGGGCAAATGTTCGTTGTGAAACAATGATAATAGACATGTCTTTAATTGTCTGCAATGCTGTTCTTAAGGCAACACTCGTTACATTATCCAAAGCACTATCACTATTATCCAATATTAGTATTTTTGGTTTTCGTAACAAGGCGCGGGCAATGGTTAACCGTTGGCGTTGTCCCCCCGATATATTTTTACCACCTTGATTAATATGCGTTTGTAAAGCCTCTGGAAGATCATACACAAAGGATGCTTGAGCAACTGTTAACGCCCATTCTATTGTAGCATCGGTGATCGATGTGTCACCCATAACTAAGTTTTCCCGAATAGTTCCAGAAAGTAGCGTAGCATGTTGTGGTACATACGCAATATTTTTACGTAATAGGGTTTGTGGGATCTTTTCAATTGGATTTCCCGCTATATAAATCGATCCTGTTTGTGGTTGATAAAAGTTTCCTAACAGCTGTATTAATGTTGATTTACCAGCTCCAGTACCTCCAATAATCCCTAATGTTTGTCCAAAGGGTAAAGAAAAGGATATCGAATGTAGCACTTCTTCACTTTCAAAGCGAAACGAAATATTTTCGAATATTGCGCATGGTTGGCTATCATCCCAAGTCGTAGTTTCTGATGGTTCACCAAGCGATGTTGGTGTATTTAACACCGCAAAGATTCGCTTGTAACATGCACCGGCTCGATTGTAAGCTACTAAAACGTTGGTAAATACAAGTAGAGCCAATAAGATACGCGTCATATAGTTAACTAAGGCAATAATTTGTCCTTGGCCTAACTGCCCTATATTTACTTGTAAGCCCCCTTGGTAAACAATAATAATGATCGCTATATTCACAATACCATAGGTCAATGGATTCGTTAAAGCCTGCAAACGCCCTACTTTTAATTGCATTGATTGTTGTTCTTTTGTTTGGTTATGAAATCTCTCTTTTTCTTTTTTTTGCCTTGAAAAGGCGCGGATCACTCGGATCCCCTCTAAATTTTCCCTCGTTATCCGACTAAGTATGTCAAGATACTGTTGGATTTTTGTATAATAGGTAGTTGAAAAATAGGTCAAAGAAAGGATCACGATCGCTAAAACAATTGCCCCAATAACAAAGATCATGGATAAGCTAGGACTAATTAAAAAGGATAAAAGTAACGATCCTATAATTAAAAAAGGAGCCCGAGAAGTAAGGCGGATCGTTAGTGCAATCGCTAATTGTAGTTGAATAATATCATTACTAATCCGTGTCACTAGGGTTGGCCCACCGAATGTATCGAGTGCCCGATAATCCAAATCATTTACCTTTGCATACATATCTTCGCGTAATCTTGTTGCAATAGATTGTGATGCCTTCGATGCATAATATTGACAAATCAATGCAAAAGCATATCCAGCAAGAGCTAACAGTAACAAAATCATACCATGATAATATATGTAGGAGGTATCCTTATTTTTAATACCAACATCAATGATGTTTGCCATAATCATGGGTACTGCTAATTCACAGGCTGCTTCTAACATTTTAAATAAAAACCCCATACCAGCCACAATTTTATATTCATTAATATAGTGCCATAGTTTCATTGTATCACCTTCCAAACTAGTATACCCGTAATTAGGTAAAATAGCTAATAGAAAAATTTCAAAAATAGTATAAGAAAATACGGGACTTGGAAGAATATATATAAAGGAAGTGAAAACATGGCAACAAAAAGCGCCATTCATTTTGGTTTATTACATATCCCCATTACGATGCAAAAAGCAAACCTCAGCACATCGATTAGCTTTAATCAATTAAGTAAGGAAACAAACGAAAGAATCAAATATGTTAAAACTTGTCCTCATTGTACAAAGGAGTTAACAAATGATGATATCATCAAAGGATATGAATTTGAAAAAGGCAAGTATGTGACATTTGATAATACAGAGTTAGAAAACTTAAAATCAAAAACAGATAAAATGATTCAGATTCTCCACTTTGCGAAAATATCCGATATCGATTCGATATATTTTGATAAAAATTATTATACCATTCCTCAGGCTGGTGGTGAGAAGGCATTTGACTTATTGCGCCAAGCGATGCTTTCCAAGAAAGTCGTAGCCATCGCTAAAACAGTTCTTGTAAGCAAAGAAGTATTGCTTGCCTTGCAGGCAACCAACGAAGGTATCATAGCAAAGGTCTTATACTATCATCAAGAAATTGCAAGCTACCCAGCATATCACCAAACACCGGTTGATAAAAATGAATTAAAATTGGCTAAATCACTCATTGATCAATCGATGCATGATTTTACCATCGATCAATATACGGATACGTATCAAGAGAAGCTTCGACTCGCAATCCAAGCTAAAATTCAAGGACAAAGCATTGTCAGTCCCGATGTTGATACTGCCACACCTACCAATAGCGCCTTAAGTTTACTGGATCAATTAACCCAAACGCTCGCTCTTAAAAATGAAGAAACACCATCCTCTCCTTCCTAATGGATATTTTTGAAGCCAAAAATATTGAGCCCATGTTAATTGCGAGTGAGAGTGCACCTTTCGATAGTGATCAATATTTGTATGAATTAAAGTTTGATGGTGCTCGTGCGATTGCCTACCTAGATGGAAATACGACAGAAATTCGTAATAAGCGTAATAAATCATTAACAGCTATCATCCCGGAACTACAAAACATCCATACGTATGTGAATACAAAGGTCATATTAGATGGCGAAATTATTGTTATGAAAGATAATTTACCAAATTTTTATGCCTTACAAAAACGAACCTTACTAACCAATCCAACAAAAATTTCATTAGCGAGTACCATCCACCCGATTACTTTTATTTGTTATGATATTTTATATTGGTCAGATACATTAATTACAAATTGGCCTTTATGGAAACGAAAAAATCTATTAGCACAAGTAATAATCCAACAAAATGACCGTTTTTTATGTTCTACAGTTATTGAAAACAAGGGAATCCCTTTGTTTATGATTACAAAGGAAAAAGGATTAGAAGGTGTCATTGCAAAGAAAAAAGATTCTTTATACCATTTCGGTAAGCGTACAAAGGATTGGATTAAATTTAAAAATACAATCGATGATGATTTTGTTGTCCTTGGCTATATTCGTAAAAAGGATGGATTTATTAGTTTAATCCTAGGCCAATATAGTCAAAACCAATTACAATACAGTGGTCATGTTACCTTAGGCGTAAAAGAACAACATATCCTCTCGATGCAAAAAAAAGAAGTAGCATCATCACCCCTAGCGACCATCCCTCCTGGCAATGAAAAGGCGGTTTGGCTAGAACCAACCATCGTTGCGATCGTTCAGTTAATGGACACGGCAGATGGGAATTTTAGACAACCAGTGCTCAAGGGGTTTAGAGATGATAAAGACCCAAAGTCTTGCCTTAAAAAAACATGATTTTCTTGTTTTACCTAGTATGATACGATATGATACAAACATAGGAGTTGATCATATGAATTTTATAATGCGAGTAAAACAAAAATACAGCTTGCAAGAGTGGTTATTATTGCTACCTTTTATATGTCTTTCTTTTCCAATTTATATTAGTGTCCCAGTAACCCTGGCGGAAGCCATATACCTTGTCTCTAGTCACCGTTTTAGGGAGTCCTACAAGACTATACAAAAAGCTCATTATGTTAGTGTCTTTTGTTTGTTAAGCCTAGTATTGTCCTTGCTTTATTTGAATTGGTTTGGTATTGCTTGTAGTTTATACATGATGGTTATTTTTATTTTATTAGTAAACTTCCGACATACTATTACCCAGGATATTTTTCAAAAAGCGATAGATATCGTTATTTTTTGTAGTATTATATGGGCGATACTAGCCTTTGGCCAATATTTAACATTTTTACATAGATTACATTATGATCATTTTGTAATCAAGGTTTTTAGCAATCGAAAATATCGTATATCAAGTGTGTTCTTTAACGCGAACTACTATGCGATGATGATTGAGTTCGTATTTATGATGATACTATATAAAGTAAGCATGCCAACAAACAAAAAACGTATTCCTTATTATTTACTCGTTACCCTTATTAACGTAGCCGTGTTATTTTTAAGCGGCACAAGAACTGCCTGGCCAGCTGTCATTGCGGGAATCTTCTTATTTCTAATCATTAATAAAAATTATAAATGGTGTAGTGTATTTATACTCTCACTCATCGCTGTGATTAGTTATTTTGTAATCAATTATAATAAAATACCAAGAATTGAATATTTAATTAGTAATTATTCCGTTCGGATGAAAATTTGGAAAGCCGCTTTCCATGCATGGAAGGATAGTCCCTGGCTTGGTAGAGGACCCATGACCTATCAGATGATCTTTCAACAATATGGTGGTCATCCAACCCAACATGCCCACAGTATCTATCTAGATCCGCTGTTAAGTTTCGGTATCCTTGGTGTCGCCCTTATATTACCGTACATAGCTAACAATATAAAACAGTTATATCAATTGTTTCGCCAAAAGAAGAACCAGACGCTAGTAGCTTTTATTACTGGATGTGTGGTTATTACCTTACTTCATGGTATCTTTGATTATACGGTTTTCTTTACCCATACAGGATTATTATTTGTCTTTATTACCGGAGCCTTTTCTATATATCAAAAACAATGAAATCCCCTATTTTAGGGGTTTTTTTATAGATCCATTATAGACAATATATGGCTTCTATCCTATAATAAAATAAATCACAATAAGGAGAACAACAATGGATTCTATTTTAGGTATGTTATATGGCATGGCAATTGGTGATGCACTAGGAATGCCAGCAGAACTATGGGGGAAAGATAAAATTCAATCATATTTTGGTTATATTGATCAATTTCTGGATGGTCCCAAAGAAAACACAGCCGCTTGTTATTTTAAAAAAGGGCAATTTACCGATGATACTGCCCAAGCGTTAGTCATCATCGACAGTTTACAACAAAACGATTTTATTGTATCAAAACAAATCATCGGTCGAAATTTACTAGCCTGGGCGCATACCATGCAAGCCTTTGAAAGAAATATACTAGGTCCTAGTTCTAAGGCAGCCCTATCCCTTTTACAAGAAAACAAGGATCCCTCTGCTATTACTAGTAAAGCACTGACCAATGGAGCAGCAATGCGAATTGGCCCGGTAGGAGCTCTTTTTTATAGTAACCAACAAGAACAATTAATTTCGCAAGTGCACGAAATTACAAGTGTAACCCATGCTAGTGATGTTGCGGTTGGGGGAGCTGCCATGTTGGCATACGCCGTTTGTCTAGCATTGGAGGATGCCCCTTGGGATACGATCATTGAAAAATCTTGTGCCCTCTATGAAAAAGCCAAAACTAGAGGAGCAGCTACTTTCAGTGCCTCCCCAAAGGAGCGCTTATTACTAGCCATTACTTATGCAAAAAAGTACGAAAAGCAAGAAGCTGTCTTTATGCAAAAATTATACGATGTCATTGGCTGTGGTACACTGCTTAGTGAATCACTACCTACTGCTATAGCTATTGCCTACTATGCGAAAGATCCCAATCACTGTGCAACTATTTGTGCCAATATCGGTGGTGACACAGATACCATTGGTGCTATGGCTGGCGCTTTGTCAGGTGCCAAATATGGCTTTCAATCCATACATAAGGATTGGATTTCAATGATTGAACAAGCTAATGATACCAATCTCTTCGACTATGCGAAAATAATCCAAGCACAGCGTACGAAAGGAGCCTAATGATGGAAAAACATATATTAGATGATACCGAAAAAAAAGCTACTCCCCGTGATTTGTTTTTTATTTGGTTTTCCGCAAATATTGGTATTTTAGGCATTGTGTATGGAGCTATTATAGTAAATTATAAACTTAGTTTTTTACAATCGATTCTTGTATGTGCCCTTGGTCCATTATCCTTTATTCCAGTTGCTTATGGAAGTTTATCTGGTCGTGATAGTGGAGCTGCTACCTTTATTACATCGCGTGCTTCTTTTGGTTGGAAAGGGAACTATATTCCAGCACTCGTTGGTTGGCTAGGTCAAATGGGGTGGCTATCGATAAACATTACTACTGGAAGCCTCGTTATATTATCTATATTTAATAATTTTTCTATTGCAACAACGTTTTATACGAAACTCATTGCTTGGTTTTTATTTGCGGGATTTGTCTTATTATCCGTTACCTTTAGCCAGGAAACACTCGTTAAAGTACAATCCTTTTTTACCTATGTATTTGGAAGCTTAACCATATTTGTCCTGGCCTTTTTAATCCCGAATACGTCATGGCATACAGTATTGCAATGGAAGCCCACTTCCTTTATATCCAACTTTTTACCAGCCCTAATGTTTGTTATTATTGGTACTGGCCTTACTTGGACCAAGGCTGCCTCTGATTATAGTCGCTATCAACGAAGAGATAGCCGATCTCAATCGATCATTTTTTATACGACTCTTGGAGCCTGGATTCCTCTTTTTCTCATTATGAGTACGGGTGTTTTGTTAGCCTCACATATGACCGATTTAGCTAATAGTGATAACCCTATTGCATTAATTGGACAAGCGCTTCCCCAATGGATGACAATTCTATATTTATTAGCTGCTTTAGGCGGTCTTATTCCCATGTGCTTTCTAGGGTTAACATCATCACGACTAACATTAGACTCCTTCCAGTTACGTATTTCAAATGTTACCTCTGTGATCCTTCACGCCCTTTTAATTACTTTGATCCCGCTTTATATACTACTGATCTCCAATGATTTTCTAGGTGATTTCCAAACCTTTCTAAGTTATCTAAGTATTGGATTTTCCGCATGGTTTGCGATTTATCTAACCGATTATACATGTCTACGTAAAAATACTGGGTATCCCCTTAGTACCCTATCAACAAAGATTTCGGTGCAATGGGGAGGCGTTATCGGTTGGGTGCTGGGAGTAGGTACTAGTTTGATTACTATGCATTATATATCTTCTATCTATTACATTCCCTTGACCTTTATCATTAGTGGCTTGTTTTATTATATATCAATACAAAAGAAGGGCGTAGGGAAACAAAATGGCAGATCCTAAAAAAGTATTACTGATTGGCAATGCCTTTATAGATGTTATTGCGAAAGTATCTACCATCCCCTTACCTGGTGAGGATACTAGTGCTACCATGATGGAGACAATGGTCGGTGGTTGTGCCTATAACATTGCTATGATTTTACAACAGTTCTCGATTAGCTATGATTTACTAGCCCCAATTGGTCAGGGTGAACATGCAACGTTATTAAAAGATACTCTAGTATCTACCGGACATAAAATTCTTATTGAGGATCCAAGAGATGATAATGGATGGTGTCTATCACTAGTAGACAATAAGGGAGAACGAACGTTTATAACCTTTAATGGTATAGAAGAATATTGGCAAGAAGGATGGTTTGAAAACATCGATTTTCATCAATACTATTATGTGTATCTTTCGGGCTATTCTCTGGAAGGATCCAATGGTAAAATCATCATAGAACAGTTACAAAAATATAGTAACCATATGCAAATTATATTGGATCCTTGCCCACGTATAAAATATATTGATGCAAAAGTGATACAATCTTTGTTTTCTATGCATCCCATTATTCATGGCAATGAACAAGAAATATGTTATATGGCTAATCAAACGAATATACACTCCGCCTTGGAGGCGTTGTTTACAAAAACAAATCGTACTGTCATTGTGACCCTTAACTATAAAGGTTGCGTATGCTTTGATGGCACTACCTTTCATAGCGTTGACTCCCCTACCGTTACTGTAATCGATACGATTGGTGCTGGTGATAGCCATTTAGCTGCCTTTATCGCCTGCCTAGTACAAGAGACATCACTGATCGACGCTTGTCGTATAAGTAATATTGTAGCCAGTCAAATTGTACAAGTACAAGGAGCGCACTGCTCTTTAGATACCATTCCAAAATAAATCACATTTTTAGAGAAGAGGTGCCCCCTTTCTCTCTTTTTTTATTTTTCCTGCCGAAACATAATTTACTATTTCATAAATATAATAGCGTAGAACCACTGTATATACTACACTATAATTAGAAACAAAACCCGAGAGGATAATTGGTATGAAATATATCTTAGTGAGATGGCAAATACTTCGCAAACACCCTGTGCAATACAGCTTTTTACTACTGTTTTTGATTACTATCCAACTGGTCTTATATAGCTCTATCTATATGATACAAACCGCAAATACATTACAACTGGGTATCAAAAAACATTTACCATTTATTGCTTCAACGTATTATGACTATCATATGTTGGAATCCCCTGAAGACGATATAGCACCCCTTAACGAAAATACAATTACAAAAA